>JACQAG010000022.1 GCA_016195085.1 Pseudomonadota bacterium
GAGATACGTCGTCTCGGCAAGGCTGCGCCGCAGTCCGCGATGCGCCTGCTGCAGTGTCGCAGCGAACAACCCGGTGAAGACCTCGCTCGGCCGCAGCGCATTGGCGTCCGCAAGCGTCGAGCGCAGCACCGGTCGTGCCCCCAGATGGTAGAGCCGGACCGCATGGCTCTCCAGACCGGCGGCGATCTCACGCAGGCTCGAAGCGCCCGAGAGCTGGCCATAGAGCAATGCCATAAACTGGCTCCGTGTCGGCAGCCGACGCACCCGATAGTCCGCCTCGTGCTCCGCAACCAGGCGATCGAATTCCACCCACGGCACATGCTTATGAACGCCGTGAAATACGCTATTCTGGTGGCGCATGACGTTGGTCCCTTCCGTGTCCAGAAACGTTGCCAGACGTTCCAGACACAGATGAATCAACGTCATGCGCCCTGTCTACAAAAACTAAACCGGACAGCCGTGGGTCGAGCCCGGCCATGACGGAAGAGAAAACGGAATCAGACCGTTTGACAGGCCCGAAGAGCGACTGTCAGTCTAGCGGACACGTGCGGGCACGGGACCGATCGAGGGGGCCTCGGGTCGGACGTCCTGCCTTGCCACCAATAAGGGGGGTAACAAGCAGATGGGCATTGATTTCATGCGTCGATCCGGCCTCGCGGGGATGTTGCTCCTCGCCGCCGCGACCCTCTTCGCCAGCACCGATGCCCGGGCGGCCGACCTCAAAGGCGGCACGCTCCGCGTCGCCATCCTCGCCGACGTTCAGAACTTCGACCCGCAGCAGTTCACCACCCTCAACTTCCCGCTGATCAAGAACCTTTATGACAGCTTGATCGAGTACACCGCCGAAGGTCAGGCGATCCCGAGCCTGGCCGCATCGTGGAAGGTTGCGGCGGACAACAAGTCGGTGACGCTGATCTTGCGCAAGGACGTCAAGTTCCACAGCGGCGCTCCCTTCAATGCCGATGCGGTCGTGGCCACTCTGAAGAAGGCGGCCGATCCGCAGAAGGGCAAGAACGTCTATGCCACCATGTCGATCGTGAAGGACTGGGTGGTTGCCGATCCTTACACGGTCACCTTGAATTTCACCGGTCCGGCACCCGACAAGCAGATCACCGATCTCCTGCAGTTCATCTCCATCATCGAGGCTGCCGGCATCGATACGGTGGAGACGAAGGCCGCCGGCACCGGTGCCTTTACGCTCGCCGAGCGCGTTCTCGGTCAGAAGATCCGCATGGTGGCCAACAAGAGCTATTGGCGCGAGAAGGAGCCGGTCGTCGGCGAGATCGTGCTGACGGTGTTCAGCGACAACGACGCCGCCAGTGCGGCGCTCGAGTCTGGCGCCGTCGACATCGTTTATGGCGGCAATGGGCGATCCGCCGTGCGTCTGCGCAATGCCGGATTCCAGCTCATTCAGGGCCCTGGTCCGCTGGTGCAGGTGTTCCGGATCAACACCACCCAGGGCCCGTTCAAGAACGAGAAGTATCGCCAGGCCTTCAACTACCTCATGGATCGCGACGCGATCCTGAAGGTGGGCTATGCCGGGCTGGGCCAGGTCACCGCCCTTCCCTGGGCGCCGGCGAGCCCGGCCGTCGACAAGTCCTATGACGCCTCCTTTGCCTTCAACCTCGACAAGGCGAAGGACCTGTTGAAGGCCTCCGGCCTGTCGGCAGCCGAGATGAGCGACTGGAAGCTCCTGGTCAATGGCGGCGATCAGGACGCGGTTGCCATCAGCCAGGTGGTGCAGAGCACGCTCGCCAAGGTCGGCGTCACCACCCAGCTCGACCTCAAGCAGGGCTCGGAATTCATCGAGGCCTTGCTCGCCGGGCGTTTCGCCGCGGTCTTCGGCGGCATCGGCAACATCCAGAAGTTCCCGACCCGGGTCGCCACCAACAGCATCTATCGCACCACCAAGAACCCGGTCTTGGGCGAGCCGCATCCGTTCCCGGCCTATGTCGCTGCGATCGACCGGGTGGAGAAGACGCTGGGCCCCGACGTCAAGGCTGCCTACGACAATCTGAACAAGGTGCTGGTCGAATCCGCCTTCGGCATTCCGACCAACACCTTCGACCTCGGCCTGATCGTGGCCGCGAAGAATGTCGGCGGCATCACCCGCGAGATCGACAACATGCTGGTCGCCCGCACCATCGGCTTCAATCCTTGATCGATGGATGCGTCGCACAGAAGCGCAAAGTCGTAGTAGACAGACCCTCACCCGCCTCGCTTGCGCTCGGCACCCTCTCCCGCAATGCGGGAGAGGGGGGGCCCGCGCTGAGCGCGGGTGGGTGAGGGTCTCTTTCCATGTGCTAGCGACGTGTGGCGGCCAGCCATAGGCGCCTCCGCGCGATGGAATCCCACTGATGCCTGAGCCCGTTCTGTCGGTGAGGGCATTGGCGGTGGCGTTCGTCGGCTCGGGCCGCAGGGTGCCGGCGGTCAGGGGCATCGATTTCGATGTGTTTCCCAACGAAGTGCTCGGCATCGTCGGCGAGTCCGGCTCGGGCAAGAGTGTCACCTCGCTGGCGATCACCGGCCTGCTGCCGGAGACGGCGCGGGTCGAGGGCTCGGTGCGCCTCTGCGATGTCGAGGTGACGACCGCCCTCCCGGAGAGCTTGCGGCGGATGCGCGGGCAGGATGTCGGGATGATCTTTCAGGACCCGACGACGAGCTTGAACCCGGTGCTGCCGATCGGCCGGCAAGTCACCGAGGGCCAGGTTGCCCACGGCCAGATCGAGGCGGGGATGGCGCTGGCGCGCGGGATCGAGCTCTTGCGCGAGGTCGACATTCCCGATCCGGCCGGGCGCGTGGCGCAGTATCCCCACCAGTTTTCCGGCGGCATGCGCCAGCGGGCGGTCATCGCCATGGCGATGGCGGGGCATCCCAGGCTGATCATCGCCGACGAGCCCACGACCGCGCTTGACGTCACCGTGCAAGCACAGGTGCTGGCGGTCTTGGCCAAGCGCCAGGCCGAGACCGGTGCGGCCGTCATCCTGATCACCCACGATCTGGGCGTCGTCGCCGAAGTGGCGCATCGGGTCGCCGTCATGTATGGCGGCCGCATCGTCGAATCCGGCTCGGTCGAGGAGATCTTCAAGCGGCCGCGCCATCCCTACACGGTGGCGCTGCTCCGCAGCCTGCCGCGCATCGACACGGTGGATGAGCGTCTGGTTCCGGTCCCGGGACAGCCGCCGACCCCGGCTGAGCTGCCCACGGGCTGCAGCTTTCATCCCAGATGCCCGATCGGGCGCAACCGCGAGCGCTGCGCCGGCGAAGATCCGCTTCTCTTGCCGATCGACCCATCGCATCAGAGCGCCTGTCATTTCACCGACGAGGTGGCAGCACTCCTGGCGCCGGCGCATCCCACGGTCGGCACGGCAGCTTCGCGCGCGCCTGCTTCTCTTCCCGGCGGCGAGACGCTGCTGGTCGTCGATCGCCTGCAGGTGCATTTTCCGGTGCGGGCAGGATTGCTCAGGCGTCGGGTGGGGTGGGTCCGTGCCGTCGATGGCGTCAGCCTCACCGTCAACGCCGGCGAGACCCTTGGCCTCGTCGGCGAGTCCGGATGCGGGAAGACCACCACCGGCCGGGCGATCATGGGCCTCTTGAAGGCGACCGGCGGCAGCGTCACCTTCGCCGGCCAGGAGATCACCCACCTGCCCAAGGGCGAGCTGCGCAAGCTTCGCCGCCACATGCAATACGTCTTCCAGGATCCGTACTCCTCGCTCAATCCGATCCTGACCGTGGAGGAGATCGTCGCCGAGCCCCTGCGCATCCATGGTCTCTATGAGGCGATGGGGGGTGCCGCCAGGGTCGCTCGACTGTTCGAGCTCGTTGGTCTGTCGAGGACGATGCTGGCCCGCTATCCGAGCGAGTTCTCCGGCGGGCAGCGGCAGCGGATCGGCATCGCCAGAGCCCTTGCCCTCGAGCCCAGGCTGTTGATCCTGGATGAGCCGGTCGCCTCTCTCGACGTTTCGATCCAGGCGCAGATCATCAACCTGCTCCAGGATCTGCAGCGGGAGCTCGGCCTCGCCTATCTCTTCATCGCCCACGACCTGTCGGTGGTTCGCCACATCTCCGACCGGGTGGCGGTCATGTATCTAGGCCGCATCGTCGAAGAGAGCGCGAAGGCGACCCTCTACGAGCAACCGACCCATCCCTATACCCAATCGCTCTTGTCCGCCGTTCCGGTGCCCGATCCCGCCCGGCGCGACAGGAGCCGTCGCATCGTGCTGGAAGGCGACATCCCCAATCCATCCTCGCCGCCCTCGGGCTGCACCTTCCATCCCCGCTGCTTCAAGGCGACCGCCCGGTGCTCAAGCGAGGAGCCGCTGTTCCTGGCCTATCCCGGCTTGCCGACGCGCGCGGCTTGCCACCATGCCGGACCGCTCGAGGCCGCCCTCGGTCTTGGCCGCAATGGGAGTGCGAGACTACCGCGACAGGGAGTGGCGCCGTGAGCGGCAGGACGACGCGCACGCTCGAGCTCGGCAGGCGCGTGCTGGCACGGAAGGGGGCGCTCTTGAGCGTGCTCTTCTTCCTTGCAGTCGCTGTGGTGGCGAGTCTTGCCCGTTGGATCCTCCCCTATGATCCGATCGCCCAAGACCTCGCCAGCACGCTGGAGCCGCCCTCGACCGCGCATTGGTTCGGCACCGACGAGCTCGGCCGGGACATCATGACGCGGGTCATCTACGGCGCCAGGACGTCGCTGCTGACGGCATTGGGGGCGGTCTTCATCGCCGCCATGATCGGCATCCCCATCGGCCTCGTCGCCGGATTTTTCGGCGGCTGGCGCGACGCGGTGCTGATGCGCCTCGTCGACGTGCTTCTGGCGCTTCCCGGCATCCTCTTCGCCATGGCCTTGATCGCGGTCCTGGGCAGGAGCCAGGCCGCGGCCTTGGTCGCCGTCGGCGTCACCGGCATCCCGAGCTTCGCCCGCATCACCCGGGCGCAGGTGCTATCCTTGCGCAAGCGCGACTTCGTCACCGCCGTCGAGGCGCTGGGCGGTTCCTCGACCTACAACATGTTCCGGACCGTGCTCCCCAACTCCTGGAGCCCCATTCTCGTCCAGGTCGTCATCCTCTCTTCGGTCGCCATCCTCCTGGAAGCGGCACTCGCCTTCCTCGGCGTCGGCATTCCGCCGCCGACGCCGAGCTGGGGCGAGATGCTGAGGACCGGCAAGTCCTATCTCTACGAGGCGCCCTATTACGCGGTGCTGCCCGGCCTGGTGCTGACCTTGACCATTCTCTCCCTCGACACGATCGGGCGGACCCTGGCCGCCGTGCTCGAAGACCGGCACGAGACCGTGGCAGCGGGCGACTTGGAACGGGAGGGCGCATGATCGGCTACATCCTCCGCCGGATCGTGCAGCTCTTGCCGGTGCTGCTCATCGCCTCGGTCGGCATCTGGGCGATGATCTATGCGGTTCCGGGGACCCCGGTCGGCGCCATCGTCGGCGAGAACGCCACGCCCGAACAGGTCCAGGCGGCCATCCAGCGCCTCGGCCTCGACCGGCCGATCCTGGTCCAGTACTGGTCCTGGCTGACCAGCGCGGCGTTCGGCGATTTCGGCTTTTCGATCCAGAGCCGCGAGCCCGTGCTCTATCTCATCATGCAGAGAGTCCCGGCCACGGTGCAGCTCGGCCTCGCCGCCACCCTCGTCGGGCTCCTCCTGGGCGTGCCCGTAGCCATCGCCAGCGCGCTCCTCAGGGGCACCTGGATCGACCGGGTACTGAGCGGCTGGAGCGCGCTCGCCTTGGGCGTGCCGACCTTCTGGCTCGGCATCCTGCTCATTCTTCTGTTCGCGGTCGATCTCCACTGGCTGCCCTCGGCCTCAACCTATGTCGCGTTCTGGGACTCGCCGCTGACGGCCGCGAAGAACACCGTGCTGCCGGCCTTGACCCTCGGCGTCTACGTGTCCGGCATCTTCGCCCGCTTCCTTAGGGCCTCGCTCCTGGGCGAGCTCAAGGCCGACTACGTGCGCACCGCACGCTCCAAGGGCCTGAAGGAACGCGACGTGGTGAGCCGGCACGTGCTGCGCAACGCGCTCCTGCCGTTCGTGACCGTCGTCGGCCTGATGATGGCCAACTTCATCGGCGGCACCGTCATCACCGAAGCGGTGTTCACCTATCCCGGGCTCGGACGCCTCCTCATCCAAGCCATCAGCATCCGCGACTATCCGCTGATCCAGGGCTGCATCCTGTTCATCCTGGTCATCTACATCGCCATCAACGTGCTGGTCGACGTGCTCTACGCCTATATCGACCCCCGCATCGAGTACGCGTAGGAAGACCGCCCGGCGCTGCGGGCTAGGCCGCCTCTACTTCGCGGTCGATCTTGGCCCCAAGCGCGCGCTCCGCCAGCGACAGCTCGTAGCGCGCCTGCAGGTTGACCCAGAAGGCCGCCCCAGTGCCGAAGAAGCGGCCAAGCCTGAGCGCAGTCTCCGCGGTGATCGCGCGTTCGCCGCGCAGGATGCCGGTCAGCCGGTTCGCCGGCACCCGGAGCCTAAGCGCCAGCGCATTGGCGCTGAGCCCGCGTGCTTTCATCTCCTCGGCAAGAGTCTCTCCCGGCGGAACGGGTGGGACCGGAATCCCCCCGCTTGTATTCGAAAATCTTCATGTCGTCCTTCATTACCGCCTCTTCCTATGAGTGTCGGGCGGGTTGCTCTTGCTGGTGCGCCTTCACCATGTCGGCCATGCTGGTGAAGCGAAAATCGTATTTGGGGCTGCCGGCGGGCTTCGCCGTGGCGCCCCAGCCCTGGCGGTCGTGGCGGCGATCGATCCAGGCCGAAGCGAGGCCGGCCAAATTGGCGGGCCCGTGATCATGGAACAGGCTCTGTGCGGTGTGCAGGATGTCGCCTCGGCCGTAGCCGCGCTCTGCGAGCTTCTCCAGCATGAAGCCGAAGTTCCTCGGATCCGGCTTGTAGGAACCGATGTCCTGGGCGGTATAGACGGCGTCGAACTCGACCTCTAGGCGCTTATTGCTCCGGGCGAAGCTGGATCGGTCCACGTTCGAGAGAATGACCAGCTTGTAGTGGGTCTTCAGGTAGCGAAGGGAAGCGGCCGAGTCCGGAAAGGCCGGCCAATCGCCGACGGACTGCCCAAAGGCGACATGGTCGGCCTCCGGGACCACGACGCGCCACTCCGCCGCCAGGCGACGATGCACGGCGGCCAGCAGGTCGGAATAGATCTTCGCCGGGGTTTCTGCCTCCTGCGCGGATTCATGGCGCGCGAACGCGGCCAGCGCCGCCTCGCGCGGGATGCCGTCTTG
This sequence comes from Pseudomonadota bacterium, assembly GCA_016195085.1. Classification (NCBI taxonomy): domain Bacteria; kingdom Pseudomonadati; phylum Pseudomonadota; species Pseudomonadota bacterium. Next base: position 7,254 of record JACQAG010000022.1, read on the forward strand.
GCGCTCCGCCAGAAGCGGTTGCAGGGCGTGGAATATCCCGGCCTCCCAGTCGATCAGGGTGCCGTAGCAATCGAAGGTCAGGACCTTGAATTGAGCGAGCTGCATGGCACCTCGTCGAGGCTAAGGACGGGCCGTTGGCGCGTTGACATAACCTCGGATCGGCGACGGCGGCAAGTGGGCGACCAAGCCATCAGCGCGGGCTGCCAGGCGGAATAATTCACATGGGACTCGCTTAAGCGCGCAACTACCCTCGCGCCGGCGCCGCCTCGAAGTCGCATTCGAAACATGGATGGACCATGGTCAAGACCCTGCGCACGGCCAGAAAGGTGCTGATCTATCCAACCCATGACAAACGCCTGCTCGCCTTCCGGCATCCCTTTCATCCGGAGGCTGGAATCCAGGTGCCGGCGGGAACGATCGAGGACGGCGAGGACCCGGCCGGCGCCGCCGCGCGCGAGCTCAGGGAGGAAACCGGGCTCGACGGCTGCCGGATTCTAGGCTTGCTGGGAGAGCGTGACTATTCCTGGCAGGCGGCAGAGGGCCTCGGTCGCGAGCGCCGATACTTTTTCCATGCCGCGATCGAAGGCCCAGTGTCCGAGACCTGGCGCCACTATGAGCGCCATGCGAGCGACGGGTCCGGGCCGATCGCCTTCGACTTCTTCTGGTGCGATCTCCGGGGTGCGCCGCCGCTTCTTGCCTGGGGGCATGGGGACTTGCTGCCCGTGCTGATGGCACGCTTGTGAGCGAGCCCTTGCCATGAGCCTGGCACCGGAGCGGTTGCAGCGGGTCGTCGTGATCGGCACCAGCTGCAGCGGCAAGACGATGCTCGCCCGCCGTCTCACGGAGATTCTGGGGCGCCGTCGGGTCGAGCTGGATGCGCTCAATTGGGGCCCGAACTGGATCGCCAGGCCCAAGGAGGAGTTCCGGCGGCTCATCGAGGAAGCGACGAGCCCGCCCTGATGGATCGTCGACGGCAACTATGGCGACGTTCGGGACCACTTCTGGCCGCGGGCGACGACGGTCATCTGGCTCAATTACGGTTTTCCAAGGGTGCTCTGGCGGGCGCTCAGCCGGACCATCGCTCGCATTGTCAGCAACGAAGCGCTGTATTCCGGCTGTGGGAAGACACATAAAATGAAAATCAGGACGCATATCCTGACAACGGGCGACGCATAATGTGAAAAGTCGCGACGCAAAAAGTGAAAATGCGCTGGGTAGCCCAGACGTCGCGCAGCTTTGTTAGATTGAGGATAGTCCTTCCGTATTCATCCGGTGAAGGCCGCGGCCGTTGGCTCTACGGATTAGGAGTGCGGGAAGCGCGCAGTCTAGTGCGCTCTAAGTCCTGCTTGAGAAAATCCTGCGCGGTCTGACCCCGCACCGGCTCGAATGTCGTCTCAAGCGGCTCGAAATCGGACATACGGTCGATCCGGAACACCCGGAAGCCCTTGCGAAGCTCGCACCACGCGGCCAGCAGCCACACGGGGGCGTAGAACGCCATGATCAAGGGACGCACCACTCGGACGGTCGTTTTGCCGTCGAGGTCCAGATAAGTGAAGCGCACCTTGCGTTGGTCGCGGATGGTGCGGCGCAGCGCGGCCTGATCGATCGTGATGGTTTCGCGTCCGTGTTGGGGCGGTGCCCACAGCCTCACTAGGTCGAGGTTCCGACGCAGCACTTCCGGCGACACGTCCCTGATCTTGTCCATCGCCGAGGCCGCCGCATCCGCGAGCTCGGGATCGGCCTGCGACTGGACGATGCGCGCGCCGAGCAGCAGGGCTTCGAGCTCGTTCTCGTTGAACATGAGCGGCGGCAGGTCGAAGCCTTGCCGCAGGATATAGCCAACGCCGGCTGCACCGTCGATGGGAACACCCGTCGAGACCAGGTCGCGAATATCCCGGTAGATCGTCCGCTCGGATACCTCCAGGCGAGCGGCAAGATCGGCTGCCCGCGTCGACTTCTTCCGGCGCAGGAACTGAATGATCTCGAACAGGCGATCGGCGCGGCGCATGGGCTTCCTGCCATTCTCCTGACAACACGGTGTCAGGAGGGCTATGATAGTTAGCTGTCGCGCGCAAGGACGGAGACCGACGTCCTCAGCAGATTCTAGGCGCCGGAAGCGTCGAAGGCCACGGCCGTTCGCGCCTCAGGGCCCTGCAGCAGCGAGGCCATCGCATGGATCAAGACCAGCTGTTCGAGCGGCTCTGGACTGGCGCCGCGAAGATGGAGGAATGGACTGCCGCGGTTGCCGGCGGGTTCGCAAAGCCGGTCGCCGACGGCATCATCGCTATGCACACGGGCTATCTCTTCGGCAACGCGACGGCGATCCGCACCGCTGCCGGGCTGGTGCTCGTGGACACGGGCAGCCGCGAGACCGCAAGCCAGACTCTCGCGGCTTTGCGCCGTTGGGACGACAGCCCGGTTCATACCGTCATCTATACCCACGGCCACATCGACCATAGCTGGGGAGCCAGGCTCCTCGACCAGGAAGCGGCTGCAAGAGGGATCGCGCGGCCCCGCGTCATCGCCCATCGAAACGTCCTCTACCGGTTCGACCGCTATGACGCCACCCACGGGCTGAACAGTCTCGTGATGGGCCGCCAGTTCAATCAGCCGGGCTACACCTTCCCGGACCGGCATCGCCGCCCCGACGAGGTCTACGACGATTGCCTTGTCCTGACTGTCGGCGGCATGCGAATCGAGCTGTTCCATGGGCGCGGGGAGACCGACGACGCCACCTTCGTCTGGCTACCTGAACAGCGTGTGCTCGCGAGCGGCGACTTTGTGATCTGGGCCTTCCCGAACGCCGGCAATCCGCGCAAGGTCCAGCGGTTCGCACCGGACTGGGCGGCGGCGCTTCGCCGGATGGAGGCTCTGAAGCCGGAAGTTCTGATACCCGGCCACGGCCCCGTCGTCTTCGGCGAGAAAAGGGCGGCGCAGGTCCTGGGAGACGGCGCCGAGGTCCTGGAACGCCTGAGCAGCCAGACTCTCCGCCTCATGAACGAGGGATGGTCGCTCAACGCGATCCTGCATTCCGTCTCCGCCCCCGCCGAGCTGATCGCGAAGCCGTACCTGCTGCCCAAATACGACGACCCGGAGTTCGTCGTCCGCAACATCTGGCATCTCTATGCCGGTTGGTTCGACGGGGATCCCGCCCATCTCAAGCCGGCTCCGGCCGCCGAGCTGGCGGCAGAGATCGCCGCGCTCGCGGGCGGGGCAGAAAAGCTGGCGGAGCGCGCCGCGATCCTCGCCGAAAGCGGTCGGACTCGGTTGGCAGCCCACTTGGCCGAGCTTGCCGGCACTGCCGCTCCGAAGGACGGGGCAATCCAGGCGACGCGGGCGAGCGTGCACGAACGCTGCGCGAAGGCCGAAACGTCGCTGATCGGAAAGGCGATCTTCTCCGTCTATCAGCGTGAAGCTGAGGCGCGGCAACGGAGTTCATCTCGGTTAATTTAAGTTGGGCCGTTAGGCAGGTGCGTCGGATCCCTCCGAGGCTTCAGCGCTTCTCGTACGCGACGTAGAGTTTTTTCACCTTATGAGTTCGACCGTGGGTTTTTTTGCAGTATATGCGTGGCGACTTTTCACATTATCAGTCCGTGGAGCGACGAATCCCGCCAGTTTTGGATGATCGCTTTTCAATTAACGTGTCGTCCTACATTCAGGCAAGCATTCCTTTCCCGGGACTCCATCCTGGTCTGGGTGATAACGACCTATTACAGCCGCCGTTGTCGCTATGGCGCATTGCGGCACGCCGCCGCCTATTCGCATCTCGAGTGGTTGGAGTTTCGGCAGCCGCGCCAGGCCGAACGATTTCTCCAGGAGCTGCGAACCATCCCGTACACAGAGACTCGGTTGCCGCGGTGAGAGATTTCCGGTAATATATCCGGAAACAGGAGCCGATCATGGCGGATGCGAGAAAGAACGCGATCACGAGCTACCGTCGGCGCATGCGGCGGAGGGGCCTAGTTCGCCTCGAAGTACAGGTGTCGAGGGAGGATGTACTGCTCATCCGCAGCGTTGCCGGCGCGCTCGCCGACCCGGCACATGCCGAGGAGACCCGCGCGCTGCTGCGCGAACGGCTTGTTCGGCGCGGCGGCAAGGGGCTGAAGGCGCTGTTGGCCGCGGCACCTTTGGACGGCATCGATCTCGAACGGGCCCGTGATCGGGGGCGGGCCATCCGGTTATGAGCTTTCTGATCGACACCAACATCATCTCGGAGGTTCGCAAGCAAGCGCGCTGCAACCAAAACGTCGCCCTCTGGTATGGCTCGATCGACGATGGCGAGCTGTATCTGAGCGGGCTGGTGCTGGGTGAGATCCGAAAAGGAATCGAGCTTGCGCGCGGGCGCGATCCCGAAAAAGCCGCGGCACTGGAAGAGTGGTTGACCGAAGTCGACGTCGCGTTCGGCGAACGTGTTCTGGCGATCGATCGCAGGGTGATGGACGAATGGGGGCGCATGAGCGCTCGAAGCCCAATCCCGGTGATCGATGGCATGCTTGCTGCGACCGCCAAGGTGCATGACCTGACCTTGGTCACGCGCAACGATGGCGACGTGTCGGGGCTGGGTGCCAAGGTGCTCAACCCGTTCGAGGCTGTCGCAAGAGACGATTGACCCGGCGCTCAGCCCAACGCGCGCACCGCTTCGTCATGGATGAGTGCCATGATCCGGCGCTTCAGCACGATGAATTCCGGCGCGGTCAGCACATCGACCGAGCGCGGGCGCGGGATGTCGATCGGCACCATCTCCTTGATGCGGCCCGGCCGCGCCGTCATCACATGGACGCGGTCGCCCAACAGGATCGCCTCGTCGATATCGTGGGTGATGAAGAGCACGGTCTTGTGCGCGTGCTCCCAGATGGTGAGCAGCAGCTCCTGCATGAGCGAGCGCGTCTGGCTGTCGAGCGCGCCGAAGGGCTCGTCCATGAGCAGGATTTCCGGGTCGTTGGCGAGTGCGCGGGCGAGCGCGACCCGCTGCGTCATGCCGCCCGAGAGCTGCTTTGGATAAGCGCGCTCGAAGCCGGCGAGGCCGACTTCGCCGATGAAGCGCCGGGCGATCTTGGCGCGCTCCTCGGGCGCGGTCCCGGCCACCTTCAGGCCGAACTCGACATTGTCCTGGACGGTCAGCCAGGGAAAGAGGGTGTAGGACTGGAAGACCATGCCCCGGTCCTTGCCGGGCCTGGTCACCGGCCTGCCATCGAGATAGATGGCACCCTCGCTGGGTTCGATGAGCCCGGCGACCAGGCGCAGAAGGCTGGTCTTGCCGCAGCCCGACGGTCCGACGATGACCGAGAACTCCTCTTCCTCGACGTCGAGGGAAATCCGCTCGAGCGCGGTCAGCGGCGCCGCACCCTTCGGCTGGAAGCGAAGCGCCACCTCCTCGATGCGGAGCTTCGCCATGGCTGGCGACGGACTCAGCGGCTCAAGCGCTCGCGGCGCAGGCGCTCGCGGTTCATCATCAGCCATTGCAGGCTCATGATGGTGATCGCGTTTTCGATCCTGCCGGCCTGGAGCCGCTCGATCGCTTCGGCGTAGTCGAGGACGACGACGCGGATGTCCTCATGCTCATGGGCGACACCCGCGAGCCCGCCGGAATGGGTGGTGTCGACCAGTGCGGCGAACAGCCAGACCACTTCCGAGGATCCGCCGGGGCTCGGCATGAACTCATAGAGCGGGATCAGCGCCTCGACGGCGCAGCCGGTCTCCTCCACGCTCTCGCGGCGGGCGACCGCGTCCGGGGCCTCGTCCTTGCCGATGATGCCGGCGGGCACTTCGATGGTCCAAGGATGGAGTCCGGCGACGAGGGCGGCGGTGCGAAACTGCTCGACCAGCACGACGCGGTCGAGGACCGGGTCATAGGGCAGCACGCCCGCGGCATGGCCGCGCTGAAAGATCTCGCGCTCGATCTCCTGGCTCCAGCCGCCGGCGAAGAGCCGGTGGCGCAAATGGAAGCGGTCGACCCGGAAAAACCCCTTGAACACCGTCTCCTTGGATAGGATCGCGTAGCCGGCCGTTTCGGCTTCCGGGGACGGGACATAGGCAACCATCGCTAGCGGCCGCGTTCGAACGATCGAGTGCCCCCACCCGTCGGCGACGGCCGCGCCGGTTCCTCCCGGCGCGGCGTTGGGGATGGGAGGACCCGTCCCCAACCGTCCCGACCCTCCCCCACGCTCACGCATGGGGGAGGGAGCGGGAGGTCCATCTCGGCTCCCTCCCTCGCCGTCTTCGGCGGGGGAGGGGTGGGGTGGGGGCAATGCGTCATCCGTGATGCTCGTGGTTAGCGCACGCGGCGGGTGAAGAAGCGCAAATTCGGCCCGGCCATGCGGTAGAACACCTTGTCGGCCCGCTGCACCGGTCCCAGCCGGTCGTAGAAGCGTCGCGCGCGATCGTTCCAGGGATCGGCCGTCCAGTCGATCTGATCGACGCCGCGCTCGCCGGCAAGCTTGGCCAGCGCATCCATCATCTGCCGTCCCACGCCCTCGCCGCGCCAGCGCTCGGAGACGAATATGTCCTGGATGAAGAAGGTGCCCTGGCAGACCGCAACCGAATACACCTGCACGAAGGCCAAGAGGCCGACGGCGATGCCGTCGCGGTCGGCGAGCAGGACCTCGATGCCGGGAGCCGGCGGGCCGGAGCCGTTGGCGGGGCTGAAGACATTGCTGCGGATGGACTCGGCCATGACCCATCGCGGCGCCGGCGCTTGGATGCCGTAGAAGGCCAAGAGCTCCCGGCTGAGATTTGCGATCGCATCGGCGTCCGCCGCCGTCGCCAGGCGAATGCCAAGCGTTGACATGCTCCCACAATCGACGAATGCCGCCATATCGGTCAAGCACTTGGCCTGTCCCGTGGGTTTCGGCTAGCGTGATGATTCCGAAGTTCGTCGGCGAACTTCGGAATCTGAATCACGCTAGATTCAATAGAGTAGTGGCCCGCTTATCCCTGAAATTCGCTGACGAATTTCAGGAGCGGGACACTAGCGTCGCGGGGGAAAGGGGAGGCCGGGTGAAGGTCCTGCACCTGCTGAGACACGCCAAATCGAGCTGGGAGGAGGCTGGGATCGAGGATCACGACCGCCCGTTGGCGGAGCGCGGCCGCAACGCCGCTGAGGCGATGGGCCGCTATCTCGCCACCGCCGGGATCGATCCGGGACTGGTGCTCGTGTCCTCCGCCCTGAGAACCCGCGCCACCTTCGAGCTGGCGGCCGAGGAGCTCGCCGAACGGCCAAAAAACCGGGTTCTGCGCGACCTCTATCTCGCCAGCAGCGCCGAGCTCCAGGCCCGCATCCGGGCGCTCGACGACGCTCTGGGCTCGGTCATGCTCATCGGCCACAACCCCGGCATGCACGATCTCGCCCGCAGCCTCGCTGGTTCGGGTGATGCCGAGAGCCTGAAGCGGCTCAACCAGAAATACCCGACCGGAGCCCTTGCCAGCCTCGAATTCCCGGTCGCGCGCTGGCGCCAGGTGAAGTCCGGAGGCGGCCGGCTCGCGCGCTTCGTTTTGCCGAAAGAACTGATGCCAACGAAGCCCCCTTAGATCTGTTTGGAATCGTTCAAGACTGTCACATAAATCCGGTTGACCACACCTTCTGTGCCCGGCTTAGCTGGCGGCGCATGAGTTCACCCGTGCGCTCCCCTGCAGACGTCGAAGCAGGCCCCGCTTCGCCTCTCGCCGCCGAGCAGCCACGCGAGGTCGAGCTCAAATTGGCGGTGCCGCTGGAGCATGTCGAGGAGCTCATGCGCCACCCCTTGCTGAAGCGCAGCTTGGCGCCCGCCCGCAGCGAGCAGCTGTCCAGCGTCTATTTCGATACCCCCGATCTCCGCCTGGCGAAGGACGACGTGACCTTGCGCGTGCGCCGGCACGGGCGCCGCCACATCCAGACGGTCAAGCTCGGTCCGATGCGGCAAGCCGGCCTGTTTTCCCGCGCCGAATGGGAAGAGCCGGTGCCTACCTCCAAGCCCGACCCGGCCAGGATCGGCAATCGCAAGCTGCGCCAGCGCATCGATCGGGTCCGCCTCAAGCGCGGGCTGAAGCCGATTTTCGGCACCGAATTCAAGCGGACGAATTGGCTCCTCAAGGGCCATCGCGGCGGCAAGGTCGCGGTCGGGCTCGACGTCGGCGAGATCAAGACGAGAGAAGGCAGCCGGTCGATCTGCGAGCTCGAGCTCGAGCTCAAGTCGGGCAAGCCCGGGGAGCTCTTCGAGGTGGCCGAAGCGCTCGCCCGCGACATGCCGCTTCGCCTCGAGTTCGAAAGCAAGGCCTCCCGCGGCTTCGCCCTCTACCAGGGCGAGGCAAGCCGGCCGGTGAAGGCCTGCGAGGTCGCCTTGGGCGATGTCGACACCACCTTCGCCATGGCCAAGCGCACCTTCGCCGCCTGCTTCGATCAGCTCGCGGCCAACTGGGGGCCGGCGGTCGACGGCTCCGACCCAGAGGGCGTGCATCAGCTCCGCGTCGCCATCCGCCGGTTCCGCTCCGCCTTGGGCTTGTTCAGGGAGCTGCTCGATGCCGACGGGCATGCGAAGCTCCGCCTCGAGCTGGGCTGGCTCGCCCAGGAGCTGGCGCCGGCGCGCGCTTGGGATGTGTTCCTGGCCGAGCTCTTGCCTTCGGGTGCCGGTGCCTTGCCGGTGCCCGCCGTGCGCAAGACGATCGTTCGCCTCGCCCGCCGGGTCCGCAAGGAGAGCTATGAGCGGGCACGGGCGGCACTCGCCTCCAAACGGGGCGCCGATCTCCTGCTGGCGCTTCGCATCTGGGTGGACGAGCCCCGTTGGCGCCCGGCTGGCGAAGAAGCGCATGCCGGCCCGCCGTCCGCGGCGGAGGCGATGTCGGCCAGGGACTTCGCCCGCCACATGCTGCACCGGCGGCACAAGCGGGTCCGCCGCTTCGCCCGCAACGCCGCCGAGCTCTCTCCGGAAGCCCTCCATGCGCTTCGCATCCAGGTGAAGAAGCTGCGCTACGCGGCCGAGTTCGTGAGCGGGCTGTTCCCGCGCCGGCGGGTCAAGTCCTATCTTCGCGATCTCGCCCGGCTGCAGCAGGATCTGGGTGCCATAAATGACGCGGTGACCTTGCCGCCGCTCGCCGGCCAGCTCCTGGAGCGCGATCGCGACGCGCGGCTGGCGCAGGCGGTGGGCGCGCTCATCGGCTGGCATGCCAGCCGCGCGGTCTCGGCGCGCACGCATCTGGGCCCGCTGCTCGAGGAGTTCGCCGACGCCCGCAAGTTTTGGAGCTGACCTCTCCTCGAAGTAGAACTGCGGCGCGCCTGTCGGCCCCTCTCCCGCCTGGGGGTGGACTGTGGGAGGGGGTGAGGATCACCCCCTCCCCAACCCTCCCCGGGGCGGGAGAGGGCTGGGGTGAGGGTCGGACGGGAAGCGTCGATGACCTTCGCCGAAATTCTTGCGACCCTCACCCGCCTCGCTCGCGCTCGGCACCCTCTCCCGCGGTGCGGGAGAGGGGCATTCGGCAAATTCTGCGTCTAACCGACTGTGTCGCGGGCGACCTTGGCGGCGATGGTGAGGCCGCCGTCGATGACGATGGTGGCGCCGGTCACGTAGCGGCTGGCGTCGCTGGCGAGGTAGACGGCGATCCCCGAGAAGTCCGCGGGCACGCCCCAGCGCCTGATGGCAAGCCGCGGCATGTGCTCGTTCGTGAACTCTTCGCTGTTGATGCGCTCCGTGGTGAGCGGCGTCTCGATATAGCCGGGCACCACCGTGTTGGCGCGGATCGCGTGCTGGCCCAGCTCGACGGCGAGGCTCCGCATCATCGACTCCACACCCGCCTTGGCGGCGGCATAGTGCTCGACCAGGGGCTGGCCCATGATGGCGAAGGCGCTGCCGGTCGCCACCAGCGATCCGCCTTGCTTCCGCCCTACCATCGCCCGGGCGGCGGCCTTGAGGGTATAGAAGACGCCATCCAGATTGACGTCGAGCACGCGGCGCCATTCCGCCTGGGTCATCTCGATGAAGCTCCGATGCGGGCCGGCGCGGCCGCTGACGCCGGCATTGGCGAAGCACGCATCGAGGCCGCCCAAAGCCGCAAGCGTGCTCTCCATCGCCCGCTCGACCTCCGCCTCGCGGCTCACATCCAAGAGCTCCGCGTGCACCTTGCGGCCATGGCGGGAGAGCTGCCGGGCCGCGGCTTCGTTGCGATCCTTCCGCATGCCCCAGATCGCCACATCGGCCCCGGCTTCGGCCAGCCCCTCGGCCATGCCGAGGCCGATCCCGCTGTTGCCGCCGGTGACGAGCGCCGCCCGGCCCCGCAAATCGAACATTTTCGCCGTCATGCCTGCCCCCGGATGCGGATTTTCGCTATAATGGCATGATCGGTGACGGCTCCTAAGAGCCTAGCGGGAGAACCGGCTTTGAATACCGAGCAGGCCCTCGATGTGCTGCACGAGGCGTTGCTGGTGACCTTGATCATCTCGGCGCCGATGATGCTCATCGGCATGATCGTCGGTACCGTCATTTCTCTCATCCAGGCGATGACCCAGATCCAGGAAACCAGCCTCGCCTTCATCCCGAAGATGCTGGCGCTGTTCATCGCGCTCTCGCTGTTTCTGCCGTTCATGCTGGGCGAGCTCGCCAAGTTCACCGAAAACATCATGGACCGCATCGTCAGCATCAGTTGACGGCGGCGCGAGGGATCCCTAGTCGATGCCGTTCGGCGTGCCGCTCCAGCAGTTCGTGCCCGGCGAGATCTTCGCCTTCATCGTGGTCTTCGCGCGGCTGGGCTCGACCTTCACCTTGCTTCCGGGCTTCGGGGAGTCCTTCATCCCCGGCAGGGTCCGGCTCGGCATCGCTCTTGCGGTCACCTTCGTCGTGACACCCTTGGTGCGGCCGATCCTGCCGCCCTTGCCCGACGACATGGTACGCTTGCTCTCGATCCTGTTCACCGAGGTGATCACCGGCATGTTCATCGGCGTCGTCACCCGGCTTCTGATCACCACGCTTGACACCGCGGGGACATTCATCTCCTTCCAGACCGGGCTGTCCGCCGCGCAGGCCTTCAACCCGGCCCTGTCCCAGTCGGGCACCATCGTCGGCGCGTTCCTGGCGCTCGCCGGGGTGGTGGCGCTCTTCGCCACCGACATGCATTATCTCGTGCTGCGCGCGCTCGTCGACAGCTACACGCTGTTTCGCCCGGGCTCGCCGCCGATGTTCGGCGACATGGCCTTCATGTTCGCCCAGCTCGTCAGCCAGAGCTTCAAGATGGCCCTCCAGATCGCGATGCCCTTCGTCGTCCTCGGGCTCTTGTTCAATGTGGTGCTCGGGCTTATCTCCAGGCTGATGCCGCAGATCCAGATCTTCTTCGTCGGCATCCCGGTGCAGCTCTTGGGCGGAGTCCTGATCCTCGGCCTCACCAGCTCGGCCGTGGTCACGTTCTTCCTGGCGAACTTTCAAGATACGCTGCAAGCGTATCTCACTCCGAGGTAAGCCCTTGTCCGAAGACGACTCAGGCAAAACCGAAGAACCGAGCGGCAAAAAGCTCGGCGAAGCGCGCTCGCGCGGCCAGACCTGGGCCTCGCGCGAGGTCGGCAGCTGGGCGATGCTGAGCGTGCTGCTGGCGATGGTGTATTTCCTGCTGCCGCGCATGGTGCGCGACGTCGGCTCGGTGGCGCTTCCCTTCATCGAGAAGCCGGACCAGATCTCGCTCGATCAGGGCAATCTCGGCAATGTCCTGACCGAGACGATGCTCGCCCTGGTGCCGCCGCTGACCATTCCTCTCATCCTGGTCCTGATCGCCTCGATCGCGCCATCCATCGCGCAGAGCGGCTTCATCTTCACCACCCATAACTTGAAGCCGAGCTTCAGCAAGCTGTCGCTGGCCGGCGGCCTCCAGCGCCTGGTCTCGGTGCAGGCGATGCTCGACATGGCGAAGAACATCGGCAAGATGCTGATCGTCGGCTCCGTCGCCGGCTTCATCGCCTTTCCGGAGCTGAGCCATATCGAGTCCCTGGTAACGGCGGAGATCGTCGACGCCGCGCAGGAGATGCAATCGATCGTCGTCGATATTCTGGGAGGCACGCTGGTGGTGCTCGCCATAATGGCGGTGGGCGACGTCTTCTACCAGCGCCACAAGTTCTACAAGCAGCTGCGCATGACCAAGCAGGAGGTCAAGGACGAGTTCAAGCAGGCCGAAGGCGATCCCACGGTCAAAGGCCGCTTGCGGCAGATCCGCTTCGACCGTGCCCGCGCGCGCATGATGCAAGCCGTGCCCAAGGCCGACGTGGTGATCACCAACCCAACCCATTATGCGGTGGCACTCGAATACAAGCCGGACAAGATGGACGCCCCGAAGCTGACGGCGAAGGGTGCCGACCTGATCGCCAAGCGCATTCGCGAGGTCGCCGAGGAGAACGGCGTGCCGGTCGTGGAGAACCCGCCGATCGCGCGCGCCCTCTATGCGAGCGTCGAGATCGACCAGGAAATTCCCCCCGAGCACTACAAGGCGGTGGCCGAGATCATCTCCTATGTCTACAAGCTCAAGCGCAAGACCGTCCCGGCTTAATCGGCTCGGCGCTTGGCTTCCCTTTGCGGTCGTGCCGGCCGCCTGCGCACTTGCCCTCGCGCTTGCCGTTCTCTCCCCCTGGCCCCAGGCGGCCGGGATCGCGCTTGCCGGCGCGGTTCTCCTCGCCGCCGCGCTCGCCGGAAGGTGGCTCGGCGAGCGCGACGGCAGCCAGCCGGCTCGCGCGGTCACGCAAGGCTTCGAGGCGGGTATCGCCAGCGTCGTGACCGACGCCGCCGGCCGCGCCTTGGCCGCCAATGCCGCCGCGCGGCGCATCCTTGCCGAGGGCCGGCAGCAGCCGCGTCAGCGCCGGCTGGTGATCGACGAGGCCCGCTTGGCGGCCACCTTCGCCGATCCCGACGGCCGCATCGGCCACCTCGCCCGCGAAGCCAGGGCGGGACACCGCCACAGCGTCGATTTGCGCCTGGATCCCGGCGTCGGTCGCGGCTGGCTCGAGGTGACGGCAGCGCCGGCGCCGGGCCAGAAGGGCTGGGTCGTCTGGCGGTTTGCCGAGGCCAATCGGCGGATCGAGGCGAGCCTGGACCTGGTCGCCGAGCGCAGCCACAGCGCCGAGCTCCGGGTGACGCTGGCCTCGATCGAGCAGCGGTTTCAGCGGTTCTTCGAGGAGCTTCCGGTCGGCTGGGCGGTGGTCGACGGAGAGGGCAGGATCGAGGATTCGAACCGCGCTTTCCGCGAGCTCGTCGGCGTGCCGCTCGATCCGCGCGGCCGCAATTTCGCGACCATGGTCAGAGCGGAGGATCAGGGACGCGTCGCCGCCCGGATCGAGGAGGCGATGCGGGGCGGAACCCAGACCGCGCCGGAGGAGGTGCGGTTCTCCGGCACCTCCGAGCGCGTCGCCTCGCTCTATGTCGGGCGGATCGACACGCCCGACGACAGCCCGGCCGGGCTGGTGCTGCACCTCCTCGACATCAGCACGCTCAAGGCCCTGGAAAGCCAGTTCGTGCAGTCGCAGAAGATGCAGGCGATCGGCCAGCTCGCCGGCGGCGTCGCCCACGACTTCAACAATCTCTTGACGGCGATGATCGGCTATAGCGATCTCTTGCTGCTCCGCCACCGTCCGGGCGATCCGTCCTTCGCCGACATCATGCAGGTGAAGCAGAACGCCAACCGTGCCGCCAACCTGGTGCGCCAGCTCCTCGCCTTCTCGCGCCAGCAGACGCTGAGGCCGCGGGTCTTGAACCTGACCGATGTGCTGGCGGAGCTGTCGCATCTGTTGCGGCGGCTCTTGGGCGACACCCTTCAGCTCGAGGTCGTGCATGGCCGCGACCTGAAGCCGGTCAAGGTCGACCAGGGCCAGTTCGAGCAGGTCGTCATCAACCTCGCAGTCAATGCGCGCGACGCCATGCACCCGGGCGGGCGGCTGGCGATCAATACCGCCAACATCCGGATCGAGTATGCCCAGAGCCGCGGTGCCGAGGTGGTTCCGGCCGGCGACTATGTCGAGATCCGCGTCGCCGACACCGGCTCCGGCATAGCGCCCGAGCATCTGGGGCGCATCTTCGAGCCGTTCTTCTCGACCAAGCCGGTGGGATCGGGGACCGGACTCGGCCTTTCCACGGTCTACGGCATCGTCAAGCAGACCGGCGGCTTCGTGTTCGTCGAATCCATGCTCGGCGGCGGCACGTCGTTCACCATCTGGCTTCCCGTCCATGCCGGCGGCGTCGTGGAGGAGGCGGCCGAGGAGGAGGAGGGGCGCCGGCAGGTGCGCGACCTGACGGGTGCTGGCACCATCCTTCTGGTCGAGGACGAGGACCCGGTCAGGCTGTTCAGCGCCCGCGCGCTCCGCAGCAAGGGCTACAAGGTGTTCGAAGCCAGATCCGGAGAAGCCGCCCTCGATCTCTTGCTGGAGGAGACGATGCCGGTCGATCTGCTCATCACCGACATGATGATGCCCACCCTCGACGGCCCGAGCTTGGTCAAGCTGGCGCGCGAGCGGCGCCCGGACCTGAAGGTGGTCTGCATCTCCGGCTACACCGAAGACACGCTCCGCGAACGCATCCCCCAGGACGACATCACCGTCTTCCTGGCGAAGCCCTTCAGCCTGAAACAGCTGGCACAGACGGTGAAAGAGGTGCTGACCCAGGAGTGAGGCCGCGCGGCTCACCCTCTCGCTGCCGGCTGCACCAGATTGGCAAACAGACGGAAGGCGTCGGGAACCAGCCAATCCGGCTGGTGGGCGAGCGCCAGGCTGACATGGGTGTGGCGGCCGGATCCGATCGGCGCCGACAAGAGCCCGCCTTCGAGCGGGTCCTCGCCGGGGTCGGCCATGGCGAGGAGCGGCACGTAGGCCGGACCCGGTCGGTCAGCGTAAGTTACTTTTTTCCATGTTCCGCCAGCGCCCTCAACTGGCTGCTGAGCTCAGGCAGCTTCGCCTGGATCACATCCCAGACGATCTCCCAGTTGACGCCCGCATAGTGGTGGATGAGGCGGTCGCGCATGCCGGCGACGTCCTGCCACCGAATTGCCCTGTGCTTTTTGCGAAAATCCGGAGAGAACCCCTTTGCGGCCTCGCCGACGATTTCGAGGTTCCGCACGACGGCATCCTGCACCATCGTGTCCTCGAGAAACCGCTGATAGCTCAGGCCGCCGGTGTAGCGGCCAATTCTGCCGATCGCTTCGACGATGTCCTGGACAAGCTGCGCATCCTGGCGCTTAGCCATATGCGAGAGCGCTCCGGATGTCGTCAGCGATTTCCTTTACGCGAATGCTCTCGAGTCCATCGGGCGTTAGGATTTCCACCTTCCTTCCGAGGAGCTTCTCCAGGTGCTCCGATAGACCCAGGAAGTTGTCGTAGGTCGGCCGCTCGAACTCGACGAGAAGGTCGATGTCGCTCCGCTCGTTCTGCTTACCTTTGGCGTAGGAGCCAAAGAGGCCGATCTTTCGTACGGAATACCTCTCAAGCAGCTCGGCGTTCTGCCGTAGCGTGCGAAGGATTCCCTGCCGGGTAAGTTCGCTTTTCGACGGTTTTTTCATTGCCGTGCGCTGCGCCTATGGACGCATGATGATAGCGCAGTTTGGCGGCTTGATTAAGGGTTCGATGATCTGTCGAGGGCGGCGGCTGCTCCACCCAGGCGCCCGCCACCTATCCCTGCCGGCTGCACCAGATTGGCGAAGAGGCGGAAGGCGCCGGGAACCAGCCGATCCAGCTGATGGGCCAGCGCCAGGCTGACATGGGTGTGGCGGCCGGCTCCGATCGGCGCCGACAGAAGCCCGCCTTCGAGCGGCGCTTCACCGGGGTCGGCCATGGCCAGCAGCGGCACATAAGCCGGATCCCAGGATGCAGCGAAGGAGAGGCCGCGCTCCTTCTGCCATCCCGCCCAATCGGCGGGGCCGATGGCATTGGGATAGGTCAGGAGCGGATGCCCGGACGCCAGAATCCGGATCGGTGCCGCCGGATCGGCCACCCGCCAACGCAGCGACGGCTGGCCGATGGCGATGCGCTTGGGCGGCGTCACCGCCGCGTCCCAGCCATCGCCGGGCCGGTGATATTGGCTGACGAGATGCCCGCCTCGGCTCACATAGTCCTTGAGCCGCGCCGGCGCTGCCGCCGGAAGCCGGCCGAAGGCCTTGATGCCGATGACGATGGTCTCGAAACGGCCGAGATCGCCGCCGAGGATCTCGTCGTCGGAGAGCCGCTCCACCTGAAGCCCGATCTCTTCGAGCCAGCCGGCGACGCGATCGAGGCCGCCTTCGACATAGCCGATACGAACCCCCGGGGGAAGCGCCAGGTCGACCACCAGAAGATCGAGAGTGGCGGGCTCGATCCAGCCGGTGGTGCCGATATGGGGATAGTGCTGACGGCGCACGCGCCCATGGGCGATACCGTCGGCCACCACCTGCCAGCTTGCGTGACCCGGGGCTGGCGTCGCCGCGGTGAGGCTGATCTCGGCGGCCTCAAACGGACCGAGGCGAAGCGGAGGTGCCACCGCCTCGGCACCGAGGAGCCGGAGCCGGGTCTGGATCGGCGCCGGCGTGTGGTTGCGCGCCCCGATGCGGACCTCGAGGCGCGGCTGCGAGCCGGCGACCACCACCCGGGCCTCAGGCGCCGGTGTCAGCTCCAGGGGCGGGACCTCGAGGGGCAGGATTTCCGGCGCCACCGCATCCTCGATGTCGACGCCATCGACGGTGTAGCCGAGCCGGCCTTCGATCGGCGCATTGGCGGCCAGCGGATCGAAGCGCTGCCGAAACGGCGCGTGGGATCCCGGGATGTATCGAAGCGTGCCCTCTGCCGTCGGCCCCTCGACCGTGCCGGCTTCGCTGGTCGCGGACCCGCGAACCGTGAGCGGCTTCCCGCCTTGGAAAAGGACAAGGCGTCCCGTCGCGGGCTGGCCCAGGACCACCATTGCCGGCAGCTCCAGGCGGGCGACCAGGGAGAGGGCGAGCCGGCTCGCCCGGGCAAGCTGGCGGCGCTTGATGCCGAGCCGGTGCTCCAAATCCTCGGCGATCGTCCGTGCGAGCCCACCCAGAGTCTGCAGGACATGGTCGATGGCGCCCAACGCTTCATGCACCGAAGCGGCGACGCGATCGAAGTCCGGGAAGGCCTCGATCGCCGCCTCGATCGCCCGGTCGGCTTGGCGCAAGGCATCGCTGGGGGCGCCCTTCATGCCGGTCGCCAGATCGCCGAGCCGCCGCGGCAACCCATCGAAGATCGATCCCTCGGCATTCACCCGCTGCAGCCGCGTTTGCGCCAGATTGAGCGCGATCGCCGGCGCGTCTTCCTCAGGGCGCCAGCGCCCCATGCCCTGGCTTCGGTGACAGAGGCGCGACCATTCGCCGATCTCGGCGTAAGTGGCGCCGAGCCAGCGATCGAAGCCGCCGACATCGACGGTGAGCGTCGCCGGCGGCGGCGGCTCGGCGTCGTCATAGGTCGCACCGGCGCCGGAATAAGCCGGCAGATACAGCTTGGCGATGCGCCATGGGCGGAGGCCGGCTTCGATCTGCTCGGGGAAGCGGGCCGGGTCGGCGGCCGCCTCGAAGGCCTTGAAGGTGGCGCGGGTGACGGCGCGATGATGGCCGTGCTGTCCCGGCACATCGAGGAAGGTGGGCGACACGATGTCGGGGCGGCTCCGGCGGATGGCCTCCACCAATCGCTCCAGGAGCCGGTCCTCGCCCCAGATTGCGGTGGTCGCCTCCGGCGTCTTGGCGAAGCCGAAATCGCTTAAACGATCGCCGAACCCTTGCTCCAGCCAGTCAACCTCCATGCCGAGAACGGCGGCGGCTCTCTCCATCTCATGGGAGCGTATGAGCGCCAGCGCCTCGCCGGATTCCGGGCCGAGCGCGTTCTGTCCGCCGCCGCCGCGGGTGGCCGAGACGTAGATCACGCGGGCACCGTCGCCTTTGGCGAGCCGGGCCAAGAGCGCGCTCGTCTCGTCGTCGGGATGCGCTCCGGTCATCATGAAGCTCACCACCGAGCGCAGCGGCAGCAAGGCCTGCCATAGAAGGAGGAGTGGGCTCTCCCGCGACTGGCGAAGGATGCGGCGTTGCTCTGGAGTCATGGCAAGATCCTGGCGAATAGGCTCGCCAAGGCAAGCGAATTGCTGCGGGATGACGATTGACATGTCCGGGAGCGTTCGGGACGATGCCCGCCGGGCTGGGGGTCTCGGCTCGGCAAGGGAGGATCGAACATGATGAAGCGGTGGCTATTCGGCCTGGTGCTGAGCTCGACGCTCCTGACCTGGGGCCTCACCAGCGCCCAGCCCGTCGAGATCGAGTACTGGCAATACACCTTCGCCCAGCGGGTTCAGGCGATCGACGAGCTGATCAAGCGCTTCGAAGCGGCCAATCCCGGCATCAAGGTGAAGCACGTCAACGTGCCCTACGACGATTTCCGCCTCAAGATCGCCGCCGCCATCCCCGCCGGGCAGGGTCCCGACGTGGTGCAGCTGTTCTATGGCTGGCTCCAGGACTATCTGAAGGCGAAGCTCTTGCAGCCGCTGCCGGCCGATCTTTTCAACGCCGCCGAGATCGAGCGCGACTTCTTCCCCTTGGTGAAGGAGATGCGCGTCGACGGCCAGTATTACGGCCTGCCGACGGCGGTGCGCTCGCTGTCGCTGTTCTGGAACAAGAAGCTGTTCCAGGAGGCGGGTCTCGATCCCGCGAAACCGCCTCAGACCCTGGCCGAACTCACCCTGATGGCGAAGAAGCTGACCAAGCGCGACGCCGGCGGCAATCTGCTGCAGGCCGGCATCGCGCTCGATCCCGGCGGTCAGGACCATCACTGGATCCGCGAGGTGCTGATCCGTCAGATGGGCGGCAAGCCCTATTCCGATGACGGGCGCAAGATCGCCTATGACACCGATGCCGCAGTCAAGGGTGTGGCCTGGTACACCGATCTCGTCGCCAAGGAGAGGGTGAGCGAGTTCGGCTTCCTGACCGATGCGGTGACCGCCTTCAAATCGGGCAAGGCCGGGCTCACCATCGATGGTTCCTTCCGGCTCGCCGCCTTCGACGGCCAGGCCGGGCTCGACTACGGCGTGTCCGAGCTGCCCGGCCATGACGGCATGAAATCCAACTTCGCCTCCTACTGGGTGAACGGCATCACGCCCAAGGCGACCGGCGCCAAGAAGGAGGCCGCCGCCAAGTTCCTGAAATTCATCACCACGCCGGAAGCGATGGAGCTGTGGCTGGAGAAGGTGGGCGAGCTGCCGGCCCGCAAGGCGGTGGCCGAGCGGGACGCGATCAAGAACCACCCGAAATACGGCGCCTTCATCCGCGGCCTCGCCTACGCCCAGGCGACGTTCTTCGTCAATGAGACCGGCCAGCGCAAGGTCTTCCTGGACCTGGTCGACCGCATCGCCATCAAGAAAGTGGCACCCAAGGACTCCGTGCACGAGGCGGCGCTGGAGGAGCAGAAGATGCTGGACGCCTTCTACAACAAGTGAGCGGACGACAAGACCCTCACCCGCCTCGCTAACGCTCGGCACCCTCTCCCGCAGGGGGTGGGATTTGGGAGGGGGTGCGCCGCACCCCTCCCCGATCCTCCCCGGGCGGGAGAGGGGCCTCAAATACTCGTCCTCATCTCCCTCTCCCGCGCCGCGGGAGAGGGTTGGGGTGAGGGTCGTTCTTAGGGCTACACCGAAACGCAACGGGACCGCATGATCGATCGCCTCACTCTTCGCCAAAGGCAGGCCTTGTGGGCGTGGGCGTTCCTGGCGTTGCCGGCGGTCTTCTACGTGTCCATTCGCTTCTATCCGGCGGCGCAAGCCTTCGCCATGTCGCTGACCGACTGGAACATCGTCGGCCGGGCGCGGTTCATCGGCGCCGACAACTATGTGCGGCTCGGCGCCGATCCGGTGTTCTGGAGGGTGATGGGCAACACCTTCACCTATCTCGCGGTCGGCGTCGCCGTCACCATGACCATCGCCTTCGTCATCGCCTTCTACCTCGACCGCGTGCGCTTCGGCCACGGACTCTTGCGGGCACTCTACTTCATCCCGCACCTCGCCACCGCGGTTGCCATGGCTTGGGTCTGGCGCTGGTTCTACCAGCCCGTACCGGTCGGCGCCTTCAACGATGCGCTGGCCTCCATCGGCTTCGGCCAGCAGCCTTTTCTGCGCTCCACCAGCCAAGCGCTTTATGCCGTGCTGGCGCCGGCGATCTGGGCCAGCCTCGGCTTCCAGGTCGTCATTCTGCTGGCCGGGCTGAAGGCGATCCCTGAGCATTATTACGAAGCCGCCGAGATCGACGGCGCCGGCCGCTGGCGGATCCTCATCGAGATCACGCTGCCGCAGCTCCGCCCCACGCTCATCTTCCTCGTGGTGGTGAGCTCGATCGGCTTCCTTAGGATCTTCGACTATGTCTACGCCATGACCCAGGGCTCCGGCGGGCCGCTCGACGCAACGAAGCCTCTGGTGCTGATGATCTTCATCACCGCCTTCGGCCATTTCGAGATGGGCTATGCCGCCGCCTTGACCGTCGTCCTCTTCCTCATCCTGCTCGCCATCTCCTTGGCGCAGCTCCGGCTCATGAAGGCCCGATGACCGGGAGCCGTCCCGAACGCGTCATCGCCTGGACGCTGCTCTTCCTGGGCGGCGTGGTCATGGTGCTGCCCTTCGTCTACATGCTGGCGACCTCGCTCAAGCACAATGACGAGGTCTACGATCTCAGCCTCATTCCGAGGCTGCCGACCCTCGACAACTATCTGCACCTCTTCAGCGACTCGACATTTCCCCGCTGGTTCATGAACTCGCTGGTGGTGGCCGCGCTGACCACGGTCTCGGCCTTGTTCTTCGACAGCCTGGTCGGCTATACGCTCGCCAAATTCGACTTCCGCGGCCGCCGCCTGGTGTTCCTGGCGATCCTCTCGACCCTGATGATCCCGACGGAGATGCTGGTGCTGCCCTGGTACATGCTGTCCAAGCAGATGGGCTGGCTCGACACCTATTGGGCGCTGTTGTTTCCGGGCCTGATGACCGGCTTCGGCACCTTCCTCATGAAGCAGTTCTTCGAGAGCGTGCCCGACGATCTGCTGGCGGCCGCGCGCATCGATGGGTTCGATGAGTTCCAGATCTGGTGGCGGGTGGCGCTGCCCTTGGTCACCCCGGCGCTCTCGGCGCTCGCCATCTTCGTCTTTCTCGGCAACTGGACGGCGTTCTTGTGGCCGCTCATTGCCACCAGCAGCAAGGCGCTCTACACGCTGCCGGTCGGGATCGCCTCGTTCTCGAGCGAATTCCAGACGGAGTGGGAGATGATCATGACCGGTGCGGCGGTCGCCACGCTCCCCAGCCTCTTCGTGTTCTTGGCGCTGCAGAAATACATCATCCGCGGCATCATGCTGACCGGGATCAAGGGCTGATGGCGCGACCGAAGGACGAGCCTTTTCCGGCACCGGTCTACAAGGAGACGGTGCTGGCGCCCTTGTTCGAGGGGGTGAAGCGCCACCACTGGCGCTATCAGATGCGCATCAACCGGGCGAGCGCGGTCATGCTGGCGGAGTGCGGCCTCATCCGCCCGAGCGAGGCGAAGGCGATCCTGGACGCGCTCGACGACATCGTCGCCACGCTCGACGTGGCGAAGCTGGTTTACACCGGCGAGCACGAGGATTTCTTCTTCTACGTCGAATCCGAGCTGACGCGCCGCCTCGGTGTGGCGATCGCCGGCAAGCTCCACACCGGGCGCTCGCGCAACGACATCGACCACACCGTCTTCAAGCTCGCCTTGAAGGAGCGGATCATTGTTTTTGCCGGGGCGCTGATCGGCCTCATTGAGACGACGCTCGGCGTCGCCGAGGCGAACCGCGCGACCCTTGTGGTGGCCTATACCCACGGCCAGCCGGCGCAGCCGACGACCTTCGGCCACTATCTCGGCGCCTTGATCGAGCAGCTCCTGCGCGATCTCGAGCGGCTCTCCGATGCCGCCCGCTATCCCGACAAGTCCAGCATGGGGGCGGCCGCGATCACCACGTCGGGCTTCGGCCTCGACCGCGCCCGCATGGCCGATCTCCTGGGCTTCGCCGAGGTGCAGGAGAATTCCTATGGCTGCATCGCCTCGGTCGACTACGCGACCAGCGTCTACGCCCAGCTCAAACTCCTGTTCGTCCATCTCGGCCGCTTCGTGCAGGATCTGAATGCCTGGTCGGGATTCGAGGTGGGCCATCTCTATGTGCCCGACGCCTATGTGCAGATCAGCTCGATCATGCCGCAGAAGCGCAACCCCGTGGCGATCGAGCATCTGCGCCTCATGCTGTCGCTCGCCGCCCAGCGGGCGGAAGCGGTGATCTTCACGGTGCACAACACGCCCTACACCGACATGAACGATTCCGAGGGCGAGGTGCAGGCGGCGGGCTACGAAGCCTTCGACACGGGCCTGCGGGCGCTCACGCTCATCGCCGGCTTTCTAGGTGCCGTCCGCATCGACGAGGCGAAGGTGCGCCGGCACATCGAGGAGGCCTGCATCACCGTGACCGAGCTTGCGGACTCGCTCGTCCGCAAGGAAGGCCTCTCCTTTCGCCAGGCCCATGAGGTGGCGGCCCTGCTCGCCCGCCGCATGATCGATAGCCGCGAGATCTTCCGCACCGTGCCCTACGGCGCCTTCCTGGAGGCCTTCGCCGCTGTTGCCGGAAGAGAGCCGGGGTTGACCGAAGCCGAGTTCCGCCTTGTGACCACGCCCGAGCACTTCATCGAAGTCCGCACCATGCCGGGCGGCCCGGCGCCGGCTTCCCTATCCGCCAGCTTCGAGCGCTACCGGCGCCAGCTCGATCAAGCCCGGAGCTGGCTCAATGACTATCGCGGCCGGATGGAGCAGGCGGCGGAACGTCTGGACGAGGCGGCCTCCCGCCTGCAGCGGGGCTAGTCTTGGATTTGGAGATGCTAGCGATAGCCCCCACCCTAGCCCTCCCCCACATGCGTGGGGGAGGGAAAAGAAGGGCGCAGCTCTTACTCCCTCCCTCGCCGAAGGCGGGGGAGGGCCGGGGTGGGGGCATGCGCGTTCCCGAGAGTCGGTCCTAGCCGTGGCGCGGGTGACGCTGACGGGCGTGAGCAAAAGCTTCGGGACGGTCGAGGTCGTGCACGATCTCGACCTCGAGGTCGCCGACACGGAATTCGTGGTACTGGTCGGCCCGTCGGGCTGCGGCAAGTCGACGATCTTGAGGATGATCGCCGGCCTGGAAGAGGCGAGCCAGGGTGACATCCTGATCGGCGACCGGCTGGTCAACAATGTCCCGCCCAAGCATCGCGACATCGCCATGGTCTTCCAGAACTACGCCCTCTATCCGCATATGAGCGTCTATCGGAACATGGCCTTCGCGCTCCGCGCCAAGCGCCTCGAGCCGGCCGAGATCGACCGCAAGGTCAAGGCGGCGGCGGCGATCCTCGGCCTGGAGGAGTATTTGGAGCGGCGGCCGGGCGAGCTCTCCGGCGGACAACGCCAGCGGGTCGCCATGGGCCGCGCCATCGTGCGCGATCCCGCGGTGTTTCTCTTCGACGAGCCTTTGTCCAATCTCGATGCCAAGCTCCGCACCCAGATGCGGGCCGAGATCAAGAAGCTGCACCAGCGCTTGAGGACCACGATCATCTATGTGACGCACGACCAGGTCGAGGCGATGACCTTGGCCGACCGGATCGTCATCTTGCGCCAGGGCCGGGTCGAGCAGATCGGCACGCCGGGCGAGGTTTATCGCAGGCCCGCCAATCTGTTCGTCGCCGGCTTCATCGGCACGCCGGCGATGAATTTCCTCCCCGCCCGCCTCGCCGAGGGCGGTGTCGTGCTCGCCGACGGCAGTCGATGGTCCTTGCCCAGGCGACCAGCGGCGGAGGCGGGGCGGGAGGTCATCATCGGGCTCCGCCCGGAAGATGTGCGGCTTGCCGACGGCCCGGCTGCCGGGCGCTTCGAGGCAAGGGTCTCCATCGTCGAGCCCCTGGGCCCGGAATCGCTCATCACCGTCCTCTTCGCCGGTCAGGAAGTGGTGGCGAAGGCCGATGGCGACGCCGCTCCCGGCATCGGCACCCCGCTCCAGCTCGAAGCCAACCTCCAGCGCCTGCATCTCTTCGATCAGACCAGCGGAATGGCGCTGATTTAGGCCGTTCCGCTAGCTGTTGTGGCCGGGACGCATCCTGAGAACAAAGCGTGAATTTTTCTTCTGGACAGCGAGAACAAAGCATGTACTCTTGCCGTCATTGCGCCGGCCGCGGCGCTTGTGAAATAACCGGGAGACGGGATCCATGACGACGGTTCTGCGGGTCATCGAAAGGGACGGCGTGGACAAGACCAAGGCCTTGGATGCGGCTCTCAGCCAAATCGAGCGCGCCTTCGGCAAGGGCTCGATCATGAAGCTCGGGGCCCGCGAGGGCTCGGTCGAGACCGAGGTGGTGTCGACGGGATCCCTCGGCCTCGACATCGCGCTCGGCATCGGCGGTTTGCCCAGGGGCCGCGTCGTCGAGATCTACGGGCCGGAGAGCTCCGGCAAGACCACCTTGGCCTTGCATGTGATCGCCGAGGCGCAGAAGGCGGGCGGCATCTGCGCCTTCGTCGATGCCGAGCATGCGCTCGATCCCGGCTATGCGAAAAAGCTCGGTGTCGACGTGGACGAGCTCTTGATCAGCCAGCCCGACGCCGGCGAGCAGGCCCTCGAGATCGCCGACACGCTGGTGCGCTCCGGTGCGGTCGATGTTCTGGTGGTTGATTCGGTCGCAGCCCTCGTTCCCCGCGCCGAGCTCGAGGGCGAGATGGGCGACAACCATATGGGATTGCATGCCCGCCTGATGAGCCAGGCCTTGCGCAAGCTCACCGGCTCGATCTCCAAGTCCCGCTGCATGGTCATCTTCATCAACCAGATCCGCATGAAGATCGGCGTGATGTTCGGTAATCCGGAGACCACCACCGGCGGCCACGCGCTCAAATTCTATGCTTCGGTCCGCCTCGACATCCGTCGCATCGGCGCCATCAAGGAGCGCGAGCAGGTCATCGGCAACCAGACCCGGGTCAAGGTAGTGAAGAACAAGATGGCGCCGCCGTTCCGCGTCGTCGAGTTCGACATCATGTACGGCGAGGGTGTGTCCAAGACCGGCGAGCTCGTCGACCTGGGGGTGGCTGCCGGCGTGGTGGAGAAGTCCGGTGCCTGGTTCTCCTATGAGGGCCAGCGCATCGGCCAGGGCCGCGAGAACGCCAAGTCGTTCCTCAAGGCCAATCCCGCCACCGCCGAGGCGATCGAGCGCGCCATCCGCCAGAATGCCGGCCAGGTCGGCGACAAGATGATGGCCGCCAGCGGCGACAGCACGGCGGCGAGCGAGTAGCTCCCGAGGGCTCGCCCAAACCGAAATCCTTCTCCGCCGGCCCCCCGCAACCCCGGTCGGGTTCCGCAGTTCCGCCTCATCCGATGCGGAACTCAAGCGCGGGATCCGACTGCCCGGCGGAGGAGCGTGAGCCCGCAGGCCCGGCCCCGTCCGGGCCTGCGGCGCCTTTTTTGGAGACTCCCATGGAGCAGCGTCTGAGCCTGATAACCCTGGGCGTGGCCGACCTGGAACGGAGCCGTCGCTTCTATGAGCGCTTGGGCTGGAAACCGTCATCGGCTGGCGATGGTCACGTGTTCTTCTACCAGCTCCCCGGCATGGCGCTGGCGCTGTGGTCGCGGGCCTCGCTTGCTGCCGATGCCGGAATTGCCGATGTCGGCACCGGTTTCGGCGGCATCGCGCTTGCCCAGAATGTTCGCCGGCGCGACGAGGTGGACGCGGTTCTGAGCCAGGCGGAAGCCGCGGGCGGACGCATCCTCAAGGCCGGCTCGAATGCGTTCTGGGGCGGCTATACGGGCTATTTCGCCGATCCCAACGACCATCCCTGGGAAGTGGCCTGGAATCCGCAATTCAGCCTGGCCGCGGACGGCAGTCTGAAACTGCCGGATTAGGCCAGGGCAGGACCTCCGCCGCGATCGGATCGGTGTCCCGCCGTCCCAGTCCCGGGCACGCGCAGGGTGGGACAGGCGTGGAGTGCACCCCTTGGGTTAGGCAAAGGCATTAGGGACTAGCGAACTGCCCCCACCCCGTCCCTCCCCCGCATTCGCGGGGGTGGGTGTCGGAGAGGCGACATCGTGCCCCCTCCCTCGCCGCAGGCGGGGGAGGGATGGGGTGGGGGCATGCGCCGCCGCCCCCGGCCCTGGACAGGGCCAGATTCGCACGGTAGAAGCGGGCTCGCCCGCCAGCCGGTATGGCTCGCCCTCCGGCGGCGGCCCTCCAGAGTTCGCGGGTCTGCCGATGTCCTCCAGCAACGACATTCGTTCGACGTTTCTCGAGTTCTTCCGCCGGCACGACCACCAGGTCGTGCCCTCGGGCCCGCTCGTGCCGCGCAACGATCCCACGCTCATGTTCACCACCGCCGGCATGGTGCAGTTCAAGAACCTGTTCACCGGCGTGGAGAAGCGGCCCTACGCCCGCGCGGTCACCGCACAGAAATGCGTGCGCGCCGGCGGCAAGCACAACGATCTGGAGAATGTCGGCTACACGGCGCGCCATTGCACCTTCTTCGAGATGCTGGGCAACTTCTCCTTCGGCGACTATTTCAAGGAGCAGGCGATCGCGCTCGCTTGGAATCTGGTCACCCGCGATTTCGGTCTTGCCAAGGATCGTCTCTCGGTCACCGTTTATTTCGAGGATGAGGAAGCCGCCACGTTATGGCGCAAGATCGCGGGACTGCCCGAAGAGCGGATCATCCGCATCCGCACCTCGGACAATTTCTGGGCGATGGGCGATACCGGCCCCTGCGGGCCGTGCTCGGAGATCTTCTACGATCATGGTCCCGAAATTCCCGGCGGACCGCCCGGATCGCCGGATGAGGATGGCGACCGGTTCGTAGAGATCTGGAATCTGGTGTTCATGCAGTTCGAGCAGGTGGCGCCCGGCAATCGTGTCCCCTTGCCAAAACCATCGATCGATACCGGCATGGGCTTGGAGCGCTTCACCTCGGTCATGCAAGGCGTCCACAGCGTCTTCGACACCGACGTGCTGCGCGGCCTGATCCTGGCCTCCGCCGATGCGACCGGCGTCGCCGCCGACAGCGAGAAGCAGGTCTCGCACCGGGTGATCGCCGATCATCTCCGCTCCTCCAGCTTCCTCATCGCCGATGGCGTATTGCCCTCCAATGAGGGACGCGGCTATGTGCTGCGCCGCATCATGCGGCGCGCCATGCGTCATGCCCATCAGCTCGGCGCCACCGAGCCTTTGCTGTGGAAGCTGGTGCCGCGGCTGACGGAGGCGATGGGCCAGGCCTATCCCGAGCTGGTGCGGGCCGAGCCGTTGATCGTGGAGACCCTCAAGCTGGAAGAGAGCCGCTTCAAGCAGACGCTCGAGCGTGGCTTGCGGCTCTTGGGCGAAGAGACGGCGAAGCTCGCCTCCGGCAAGAAGCTGCCGGGCGAAATCGCTTTCAAGCTTTATGACACCTACGGCTTTCCCGCCGACCTCACCGCCGACATCCTGCGCGGCCAGGGCCGCAGCCTCGACCAGGCCGGCTTCGATCTGGCGATGAACAAACAGAAGGCGGCGGCGCGCGCCGCCTGGGCCGGCTCCGGCGAGGCGGCGACCGAGAAGGTTTGGTTCGAGGTGCGCGAGGATGCCGGGGCGAGCGAGTTCCTGGGCTATGCGACCGACCGCGCCGAAGGCGTGATCGAAGCCTTGGTCGTCGATGGCAAGCGGGTCGATGAGGCCACGTCCGGCGACGTTGCTGTGGTGGTGAACCAGACGCCGTTCTACGCCGAATCCGGCGGCCAGCAGGGCGATGCCGGCACCATCGCAACACCCAAGGGCGCCACGGTGGCGGTCAAGGACACGGCGAAGAAGCTGGGCGACCTTTACGTCCATCTGGGCACGCTCACGGGCGGCAAGATCGCCGTCGGCGATGCCGTTGAACTTGCGATCGACGGCGAGCGTCGCGGCGCGCTCCGGCTTAATCATTCGGCGACCCATCTCCTGCATGAGGCCTTGCGCCGGCGCTTGGGTCCGCACGTGACCCAGAAGGGCTCGCTGGTGGCGCCTGACCGGCTGCGCTTCGATTTCAGCCAGCCGAAGCCCCTCGATGCCGCCGACATCGCCTGGATCGAGGCCGAGGTGAATGCACGCATCCGCCGGAATGGCCCGGTCGCGACCAGGCTGATGACGCCGGAGACGGCGATCGAAGCCGGTGCCTTGGCGCTGTTCGGAGAGAAATACGGCGAAGAGGTGCGCGTGCTTTCGATGGGCGGCGATGAGGGCCCCGATGGGAGCGAAGAGCGCTATTCGGTCGAGCTCTGCGGCGGAACGCATGTGAGGCGCACCGGCGATATCGGCCTCTTCAAGATCGTCCAGGAGAGCGCGGTGGCCTCAGGCGTCAGGCGCATCGAGGCCTTGACCGGCAGGGCGGCCCTCGACCACGTCGCCCGCGAGGAGACTTTGCTGCGCGAGACGGCGGCGGCCCTGAAGACGCCCCCGGGGGAGCTGCCGCAACGCGTGGCGCAGCTCATCGAGGAACGCCGCCGGCTCGAGCGGGAGCTGAGCGAAGCGCGCAAGGCGATGGCGACCGGCGGCGGCTCGCGTGGCGCGGCCACCAAGACCATCTCCGGCGTCGCCTTCGCTTCGCGCCAGCTGGACGGCGTGCCGGCCCGCGAGCTCAAAGGCATGGCCGATGCGCTCAAGAAAGAAATCGGCTCTGGCGTCGTGGTGCTGCTGGGCACCGAAGAGGGTAGGGCCTCGCTGGTCGTGGCGGTGACCGATGATTTGGCGGGGCGCCTGTCGGCAGTCGATCTGGTCAAGGTCGGCGCTGCCGCGCTCGGCGGCAAGGGCGGCGGCGGCCGTCCCGACATGGCCCAGGCCGGCGGCCCCGACGCCAGCAAGGCCGAGGCGGCGCTGGCCGCGATCGAAGCCGCACTCTCCGCCAAGGCGGCGTGAGCCAGGTTCTCCGGTTCGACACATCTTGCTCCCTCTCCCGCTGGGAGAGGGTTGGGGTGAGGGAAGGTCGATGAGCATCGCTGGCGCGCGCAAGCTGCGCCGCCACCTGACCGATGTAGAGCGTCGCCTATGGACGGCGCTGCGCAATCGATAGCTCACCGGATTCAAGTTTCGTCGCCAGCACGCGCTGGGACCCTATGTGTTGGACTTCTACTGTGAGCCCCACAAGCTGGCGATCGAAGTCGACGGCGGCCGGCACGGTGAAGCGAACGAGCACGACACCATCCGCACCGCATGGCTGGAAGCGCGGGGTTGCCGTGTCCTCAGGTTCTGGAACAACGAAGTGCTTGGCAATCTGCCCGGCGTCCTGGCAGCGTTGCCGGCTTCCCCTCACCCGCTCGCTCGCGCTCGCGACCTCTCCCGACGGGAGAGGTAAATTGCGAACGAAGAGGGCCCGATTGCGAGGGTACGTACTTTGCCGTTCTCTGCTAGCCTCTAGGCCGTGAGTCATTAGGGATCGATCATGCGCTTTACTGGAACCAAGAGCTACGTCGCCACGCCCGATCTCATGGTGGCGGTCAATGCGGCGATCCAGCTGCAGCGGCCGCTCCTGGTCAAGGGCGAGCCCGGCACCGGCAAGACCGTGCTCGCCCACGAGGTGGCCGATGCCTTGGGCTTGCCGCTCATCGAGTGGCACATCAAATCGACGACCAAGGCCCAGCACGGGCTCTATGAATACGATGCCGTCGCCCGGCTGCGCGACGGCCAGCTCGGCGAGGCCAGGGTCAAGGACATCGCCAACTACATCATCCAGGGCAAGCTCTGGCAGGCCTTCACCGCCGCCGCACCGGTGGTGCTGCTCATCGATGAGATCGACAAGGCGGATATCGAGTTTCCCAACGATCTGTTGCTGGAGCTCGACCGCATGGAGTTCCACGTCTACGAGACCCGCGAGACGGTCAAGGCCAAGCACCGCCCGATCGTATTCATCACCTCCAACAACGAGAAGGAGCTGCCGGACGCCTTTCTGCGCCGCTGCTTCTTCCACTACATCCGCTTTCCCGACCGCGAGACCATGGAGCGGATCGTGGAGGTGCATTTCCCCGGCGTGAAGCGCGACCTCGTGCGGGAAGCGCTGACGTCGTTCTTCGAGCTCCGGGAGGTGCCGGGCCTGAAGAAGAAGCCGAGCACGTCGGAGCTCCTGGATTGGCTGAAGCTGCTCCTGGTCGAGGATCTGCCCGCGGACGCGCTCCGCGCCAAGGACGCCAAGACCATGATCCCGCCGCTCTATGGCGCCCTCCTCAAGAACGAGCAGGACGTGCACCTATTCGAGCGCCTGGCCTTCCTCTCCCGGCGCGAAGGCCGCGCCACCTGAGCGGCCGCCGGGTCTGATGTTCACCCAATTTTTCCTCGAGCTGCGCCAAGCGCGGGTCCCGGCCACGCTCAACGAGTATCTGACCTTGATCGAAGCGATGCAGGCCGGCATCGCCCGGCATTCGATCGAGGATTTCTACTATCTCGCCCGCGCCTCTCTGGTGAAGGACGAAGCCAATCTCGACAAGTTCGACCGTGTCTTCGGCCGCTGCTTCAACGGCATCGAGACGCTCGATCTCGACCTTGTCGCCGAGATTCCCGAGGCGTGGCTCAAGAAGCTGGCCGAGACGCTTCTGAGCGAGGAGGAGAAGGCCAAGATCGAAGCGTTGGGCGGCTGGGACAAGCTCATGGCGACCTTGCGCCAGCGCCTGGCCGAGCAAAAGGGCCGGCATCAGGGCGGCTCGAAATGGATCGGCACGGCGGGGACCTCGCCCTTCGGCGCCTACGGCTACAACCCCGAGGGTGTCAGGATCGGTCAAGAGGAGAGCCGCAACCGCCGCGCGGTCAAGGTCTGGGATCGGCGCGAGTATAAGAACCTCGACGACACCGTCGAGCTCGGCACCCGCAACATCAAGGTGGCCTTGCGCAAGCTCAGGCGTTTCGCCCGCGAGGGCGCGGCCTCCGAGCTCGACCTCCCCGGCACCATCCGCTCGACCGCGCACAATGCCGGCTGGCTCGATCTCAAGCTGGTGCCGGAGCGCCACAACACCATCAAGGTGCTGCTGTTCCTGGATGCCGGAGGCTCCATGGACGACCATGTGCGCGTCTGCGAGGAGCTGTTCTCGGCCGTCAGGGCGGAGTTCAAGCGCCTGGAATACTTCTATTTCCACAATTGCCCCTATGAGTGGGTGTGGCGCGACAACCGCCGGCGCTTCAACGAGCGGACCTCCACCCTCGAGGTCATGCGCAGCTATGGTGCCGACTACAAGCTGGTCTTCGTCGGCGATGCCAGCATGAGCGCCTATGAGATCGTGCGGCCCGGCGGCAGCGTCGAGCACTACAACGACGAGCCGGGGCAGATCTGGATGCAGCGCCTGACCCAGCGCTACACCAAGGCGATCTGGCTCAATCCGGTTCCGGAGGAGCGCTGGGGCTACACCCAGTCGATCCGCGTCCTCGAGCGGCTGATGGCCGGCCGCATGTTTCCCCTGACGCTGGACGGGCTCGACCGCGGCATCCGCCTGCTCAATCGCTAGCTCCGACCCTCACCCGCCTCGCTGCCGCTCGGCACCCTCTCCCGCCCGGGGAGGGTTGGGGAGGGGGTGATCCTCACCCCCTCCCATATTCCACCCCCGGCGGGAGAGGGAGGGGCCCGCGTCATCGCGGGAGGGTGAGGGGCTGCTACCTGGCGCCGCCGGCGGCCCCGCGGAATTTGTCGATGGCTTTTCTCAGCGCCAGCGCCAGCTCGCGGCCGATGGCGCCGCCATCGCCTTGGATCTTGTGGGTCACCACCGAGGCCATGGCGTCGACATGGGCGGCGATCACCACCATCTGCGCATCGTTCACCTCTCTCAGGTCCTGAACGAAGCTGCAGCAGGAGCGGCCGAACTTGCTCAAGAGCGGGTAGCCGAAGGTCTCGCCGGCGCCACGCATCTCGTTGGTGAGAGCCTCGATGCGCCTGACTGCCGCCAGGCGCGCCATCCCGGAGGTGGCGTTCGCCTCGACCACCGCGGCCTGGATCGCCGCCAGCTCGCGAGCGGCCTGGGTCTCATAGTCGGGGGCGAGGCGACCGACCGCCGCCTGCGCGGCGGCGATGAGCTTCGGGTCGATCTCGCCCGGTCTTTGGCCGGGCGGCGCGCCGACCTTGTCGCGCAAGCGGTTCTTGCGGTGGATGACTTTGACCTTCGGCCGGTCGTCATTGCTCATGGCTGACCTCAATGTCGGCGGCAGTCGTCTGCCGACGCTCGGTCTTGGGTGGGGACAGGGCGTGGCGGCGTCGGTCCGGGCCGATGAAGCCCGGAGCGACGATGAAGGGCCTCGGCTTGTCGATCACCGCCAGCAGCCGCTCAGAGATGCTGTTGATCGACATCGGCTTGCCCAGGAACTCGTTGGCACCGAGGTCGCGCGCCCGCTCGACGGCACCGGTGTCGGTGTAGGCGTTCATCACGATCACCGGCACGTATTTCACCTGCTCCTCTTCGTGGCTGCGCAGCCAGGTCAGGAATTCCGGACCGCTGCAGGTCGGCATGGTCCAGTCGGTGATCACGATGTCGATGCGGTTGGCGGCCTCGAAGCTCGCCTGCATGAGCGAGACGATGCCTTTCGCCTCGGCGCCGTCCCTGGCGGTCAGCACCCTGCCCACATGGTAGGCGCGCAGGATCGCGGTGATCAGCCGCATCATGAACAGGTTGTCGTCGACGACGAGGACCGTCAGCTTGTCGAAGCGGTAGTATTGCTTGGCCATTGGCGAGGCGGAGCTTAGCACGAGGCGGCGCCGGCGAGAGCCTGCGCCGGGTCTCTCTCAGTCCGCAGTACCGATGCGCTCGGAGCCTTCGAGCGCGGTTGCCATGCCGGTCAGGTTCCGGAATGACCAGGCATAGGTCGCGAGCACCAGCATGGCGCCCAGCGCCAGCGGCCATCTGAGGCCGATCCACTCGGAGGCGACACCCATGATCAGCGCCCCCACCGCCGGGCCGCTGCGAAAGACCATGCCGTAGAGGCTCAGCACCCGGCCGCGCATGGCGGGCGC
This sequence comes from Pseudomonadota bacterium, assembly GCA_016195085.1. NCBI lineage: Bacteria > Pseudomonadati > Pseudomonadota > Pseudomonadota bacterium. Next base: position 40,170 of record JACQAG010000022.1, read on the forward strand.
CACCGCGGACTGCACCAGGGTCTGCGCGGCAACGCCGTTCATCGTCATGGCAGCACCGGAGAAGCCGAGGGTGGCGACGCCGAGCCAGAACCAGTCGGTCACGCTGAACAGGAGCGCCGAGGCGGCCACGGCGGCACCGCTGGTGATCGACAACCGGGTGAGACCCTTGATGTGGCCGCGCTGGGCGAGCCAAAGCCCGCCGATCACCGCGCCGACGCCGACCGAGGCGGTCAGCATCGCCAAGCCGTCGGCGCCGCGTCCATAGATGGCCCCGGCGAAGCCCGGCAGCAGTTCGACGACCGGCCTGGCGCCGATGCTTCCGACCATCAGCAAGAGTAGGATCGGCCCGATTCCGCGGTGCCGGGCGGCGTAGGCGTAGCCCGCGCCGATGTCGCTGAGGAGGCCGCCCGTGGCCGGCTTCGCATGGACGCTGCGCGGAATGCGAATGCGCCAGAGCGAGGTCAAGAACGCGAGGAACATGACGGCATTGCAGGCGAATGCCCACGCCGGACCGGCGGCGACGATCGCCAGCCCAGCCGCCGAGGGCCCGAGAAAGCGCGCCGTGTTGAAGGTGATGGAGTTGATCGCCACCGCCACCGGCAGGTCGGCGCGCGGCACCAGATTGGCGATGATCGACAGCCTGGCCGGCTGGTTGAACGCGGTCACCACCCCCTGAAACGCCGTCAGCGCCAGGAGATACCAGATGGTGAGCGTGCCGGTGAAGGCGAGGACCGCCAGCGTGCTCGCTTGCGCCATCAGCAAGCCTTGGGTCAGGCGCGAGACGCTGAGCCCGTCATGGCGATCGACCACCGCGCCGGCGATGGGTGCGACGAAGGTGCTGGGGAAGAATTCGGCGAACGACATGAGGCCGAGCCAGGCGCCGGATTGGGTCAGCTGCCAGGTGACCCAGCCGACCGCGATCCGCTGCATCCAGGTGCCGATGAGCGAGATGCTGTTGCCCGACGCGTACACCCGATAATTCGGGTGGCTCAAAGCGCTGAGGATCGGTTTGAGGCGCGTCGGCAGCGGCATCGGGCGAGAATTCTATCTGGCGCATAGCCGCTCCCCAGGGTCAAGCAAGATCCCCGCCGCGCGCCGGAAGCGGGTGACAAGCGCGGGTTCGACGTGCAGCATAGCGCCCGGTTTCAGCGACCCACGCATCCCCCGGGGGAGACTCATGGCGTCCGACGGCAAGCCCGAAATCCTGTTCGTGGGCAGTATGCCCCAATGGTTCATGGAGCGCATGGCGCGGGACTTCAGCCTGCTCGAGCTGCAGAAGGCCAAGGACCAAGCCGCCTTCCTCAAGGAGGTGGGTCCGCGCATCCGCGCCATCGGCGCTGCCGGGCCGGTCGAGCGCTTGCTGATCGAGGCATTGCCTGAGCTCGGACTCATCGCCGGCATGGGAGCCGGCTATGAGCGTCTCGACGTCGTTGCCGCCGGCGAGCGCGGGATCATGGTGACCAACACGCCGGGCGTCACCGATGAGTGCGTCGCCGACATGGCTTTCGCACTGCTGCTGGCTGTCGGCCGCCACATCGTCGCCGGCGACAGGTTCGTGCGCGCCGGCAAATGGCCGGGCAATTCCTATCCTTTGGTCAGCCGCGTGAACGGCCGCCGTCTCGGGATTTTGGGCCTGGGCCGCATCGGCCTCGCGATTGCCCGGCGCGCCGAAGCCTTCCGCATGCCGGTTGCCTATCACAACCGCAAGGCGCGCCAGGATCTGGCCTATCGTCACCATCCCAGCCTGGAGGACCTGGCGGCGGACTCGGACTATCTCGTCGTCGCTTGCCCCGGCGGACCGGGGACGCACCGCATCGTGAACGCCGCCGTGCTCCGCGCGCTCGGGCCCAAGGGCATCATCGTCAACATCGCGCGCGGCTCGATCATCGATGAGCCGGCGCTGCTGCGCGCCCTCCAGGACGGCACCGTCGCCGGGGCCGGCCTCGATGTCTTCGAGTTCGAGCCAGAGATGGACGCCGCCTTCATGAAGCTCGACAATGTCGTGCTGACGCCGCATCGCGGCGGCGGCACCTACGAGACCTGGGAGGACGCCTGCGACCTGGTGAAGGCCAACCTCGCGCAGTTCTTCAAGGACGGCAGCGTGCTGACGCCGGTGCCGGAGATGCGGAAAAAGCAGATGAAGCGGGCGGGCGATTAGCACGGGCCACTACCAAGATTGAATGCCCCCACCCTGACCCTCCCCCGCCTTCCGGCGGGGGAGGGAATTGGATGCTGCCTTTGACTCCCTCCCTCGCGCGTAAGCGCGGGGGAGGGCGGGGGTGGGGGCATTCGGAGCGAACACCCACGGTGCGTTCATCGCCGCAGCCATGACCGGGCGCCGCTTCTAATTCAGAAGCTTGGCAACGAAGCGCGGCAGCTGGAAGGCGGCTTGGTGCAGCTCGGGGGAATAGTAGCGCGTATCGCGGAGGCGGGAGGTGCGGGTCTTTAGCGCCTCGGGCTTCTGCTGCCGGAGCGAGGCATCGTCGCTGGCCCAGCCCAAGGCCATGAAGCCGCCGTAATACGACGGCACGGCGGCGAGGAAGCAGGCGGCATCGGCGAAGAGCGGCTTCAGCCGTCGATGCACCATGGTGAGCTCGTCGCCCTGGAAGAACGGCACGCCGTTCTGCAGCACCAAGACGCCGCCGGCGGCGAGGCAGCGCTTGCATTCCTCGTAGAAGGCGACGGTGAACAGCACCTCGCCCGGGCCCTGCGGGTCGGTCGAGTCGACGATGATCACGTCGAACTTGCGATCGGTCTCGGCGATGAACTTCATGCCGTCGGCGATCACCAGCTCGAAGCGGGGATCGGCGAATGCGCCGGCGGACACCTCGGGGAAGTATTCCTTGGACAGGTCCACGACGGCGCGATCGATCTCCACCATGGTCACGCGCTCGACGTCGTGCCGGAGCGCCTCGCGCAGGATCCCGCCGTCGCCGCCACCGACGATCAGCACCCGCTTCGCCTTGCCATGGGCCACGATCGGCACATGGGTCAGCATCTCGTGGTAGATGAACTCGTCCTTCTGGGTGAGCTGGATGACGCCATCGAGCGCCAGCACGCGGCCGAACACCGGCGTCTCGAAGATCACCAGATCCTGGTGCTCCGTCTTGATCCGGTGGACGATCTTACTGACCGCGAAACGCTGACCCACATCGGGGTACAGCGTCTCGCAGAACCAATCGGTCACACCAATCCTCGGCGATGTTCGACGAACTGCACCGAGCTCGGCTTGAAGGCCTCGCGCAGCACCGGCACCGCCTTGTGCGGCAAGGCGCTGCCGCACATGAACACATCGAGCGCGGCGTAGCCCCGCTCGGGCCAGGTGTGAATGCTGATGTGGCTCTCTGCCAGCACCGCCACACCCGAGATGCCGCCCGACGGCTCGAACCGATGCAGGTGGATGTGCAATAGGGTCGCATTGCACGCCACGACCGCGCGTCGCAAGGTTCGGTCGATGTGCTCGACATCGTCCAGCCCGGAGGCGCCCCAGAGATCGATGATCAAATGGGTTCCGGCGAAGGTCATTCCGTCGCGGGTGACGAAATGGTCGTCGGCTTCGATCTTAGTCCGCTGCTTTTTCTTTTGCCGGCGCGCGTTGGTCTCGGTCTCCCGGTTGGCTGGCTTCGCTTCGCGCGCCCGGGTTTCCAAGTCCATCCCCGCTGGGTCAAGAAAGATGGTGTCGGCCATCGCTCCCAATCTCCAACTATGAGATGTCCCAGAAATCACAAGGGTCGGTATCTGGGGCAAAAACACCTTGAGATCAAGAGGAAAATCCCCGCCGCCGGAAAAAACATGTCCGCCGCGCATCGGCGCCGCATCGCCGGGGGCGCATTGCACCCTGATCCACCGGGCGCCGGGGGGAAGGTCCGGCTCCGATTCTGGCCTCAGCGGCGCGAGCTCCGCCGCCTGGGCTCGCCGCGCTCGCTGGAGGCCTTCATCGTCGGCCAGACCGGTCCGAACGCCCGCTCGACCTCTGCGATCGCCGGACCCTCACCCTTGCGATGCGCCTTGAGCGCGCCGGCGATGGCGGCCAGATGCTCGTAGCTCGAGCCGCAGCAGCCGCCGATGATCCTGGCGCCAGCGTCGAGCGCCAGGCGGGCGTATGTCGCCATCTGCTCGGGCGAGCCGGAATAGTGGATCGCGCCGTCCATATACTGGGGAACGCCGCAATTGCCTTTGGCGATGATGACGTCGTCCGCCGCCGCCGCGCCGGCCATCAGCAGCACGCTGTCCAGGAGCTCGCCCGGACCCACGCCGCAATTGGCGCCGAACGCAGCCGGCCGCGTGCCGAGGGTGTGGGTGAACCGGGCGAAGTCGGCCGGCGTCACCCCCATCATGGTGCGCGCGTTGGTATCGAAGCTCATGGTGGTGACGATCGGAAGCCCGGTCGCCGCGGCGGCTTCCGCGGCCGCCGCCACCTCCTCGCGTGCCGACATGGTCTCGATCCAGAGCACATCGACGCCGCCCTCCGCTAGGCCCTGCGCCTGCTCGGCGAAGGCGGCGACGGCATCGGCGTGGCTGAGCGCGCCCAAGGGCTGAAACAGCTCGCCGGTCGGGCCGATCGAGCCGCCGACGATGACCTTCCGTCCGGCGGCATCGGCTACGCCGCGGGCGATGCGGGCGGCGGCGCGATTGAGCTCGATCACGCGGTCCTGGGCATTGTGCAGCTTCAAGCGCTGGCGGGTGCCGCCGAAGCTGTTGGTCAGCACGATGTCCGAGCCGGCCTCGACGAAGCCTCGATGCACGCGCGCCACCCGCTCCGGGTGGTCGACGTTCCACAGCTCCGGCGCTTCGCCGCTCATCAAACCTTGGGAGAAGAGGTTGGTGCCCATGGCGCCGTCGGCGACCAGATAAGGGCGGATTTGCAGGAGCTCGAGGAAAGAGTTTGCCATGTCTCTAGCCTATGAGCCGGCTTGCGCGAGGCCGTCGGAACGACCCCGGCGGCGCGTCTCGCGGCGGCGGTCGAGCCCGAGGGCGGTGCGTCGGTCGCGCAGGCGCGCGAGGATAGCGTGACGGCCGGCGTTGTCGAGGCTGAGCCAGGCGCCGATCTCCTCGCTCGACCTGAAGCAGCCGGTGCAATAGCCCGTGGCCGGGTCGAGCTGGCAGACGGCAATGCAAGGCGAGGGCAGCGGAATGTCGAAGGACATCGTTGACCCACTACGCCAAAGCCGCCGCCTTCGCCAGTCAATTTCGGGGTGTGCTAGCCGGTGATCTGCGTATAGACGGTGCGGGCGATGGGCAGGAGCCGGTCGCGGTCGAGGTCGCCGCTGAGCGCGCAGCCGATCGGACCGTCGAGCCAGTAGAAGACCTTGACGCCGTTCTCGTCGGTGAAGCGGAAGGCGGTCTCCCGGTTGTCGGGGCTCGCCCTGAGATAGAGGGTCAAACGCTGGCCGGACGCGTTCTCGTACATGAACTGCGCCGCCGGCTGACCGTCCGACGGCAACAGCCGGCCACCGACGAGCTGGAAGCCGTAGCTCGCGAGCCGCGGCACCTTCAAAGGTTGGCCCAGCCGCTTGGACAGCCAGGCGACGAGATGCTCTTCCTCGTTGGCCGCGACCTCGACCGGGTGGCGCACCTCGGCCACGAACAGCCGGTGGGCATCGACCGCCTGCCGGGCCAGCGCTCCGGAGATGCGGCCGCCGGTCGGGGCCTCGTGGGCGAGCCAGCCCGTGCCCAGCCCGAGCCCGAACAAGGCGATCGAGGCCGCAACCGCCCTGAGGCGCTTCGCCCAGCTCCGGCCCGGCTGCTCGACCGCCCGCTTGAGGCGATCGGGCAGGGCCTCGAGCAGCACCGGATCGTAGGCCCGCCGCACCGCCTCGGCGATGCGCCGATAGTCGGCGACCCGGGCGGCGTCCTCCGGGTTAATCTCCAAGTGGCGTTCGACCTCGGCCAGGCGTTCCGGTGCCAGCGCGCCGTCCACATAGGCATTCAGGTCCAGCTCGCCGATCGGTCGCGTCGGCTCGGTCATTTCACTCTCCGCAGCGCGGGCGGCGTCTCGCCGGATAGGGCCTGGCGCAAACGATCGCGGCCGCGCGCCAGCCGCGACATGACCGTTCCGATCGGCACGCCCAGGGTATTCGCCGCGTCTTGGTAGCTGAAGCCCTCGAGAGTGACCAGGAGCAGCACCTCGCGTTGGTCCTCCGGCAGTCGTTCGAGGGCAGCGGCCAGCTCGCCGAGCGCGACCCGGTCAATCTGCCGGGCCGGCTCGGCGAGCGGACCGCTCGCCTCCAGCGACACCGCTGGGGGCATTGCGGTGCGCTGGCGAGCTTGGTTCACGTGAATGTTGTGCATGATCGTAAATAGCCAGGAACGAAGTGATCCCGTCGGTTGCCACAAATGCCAGCGTCCGAGCGCCCGCTCGAGACAGTCCTGCACCAGGTCGTCAGCACGATCCGCGTCGCGCAGCAAGGCGCGCGCATAGCGCCGAAGGCTCGGCACCTGCTCCAAGATGGCGTTGCGGCTCAACAATCCGACGCCTTGCCCCCTTTGGCGTTCGCGGGCCAGGTTTTCCGGCCCGGAACAATGAGGTCAACAGCGGAACGAGCGATTTATTCCGGCAATAGCCGGAATCCTTCAACGCATCGGGTCGGCCATGCCGCCTGAATCGGCCTTGGATCCGGTGTCCGCGGTGGCGGCCGCACGTTGGGCAAGGCCCTTCTTTGCCTTGTACTGGGCGATCGCCTGCTTCAAGTCGGTGTATTCCTCGCAACCGAAGAAGCAGAGCCGGTCGAGCTTGGCCAGGTGCTCCTCGGCCTTCGGTAGGTCGTTCAGCATGAGGTAGAGCTCGCCCATATACTCGTTGGCGCCGCGATGGTTGGGACTGAGGCTGAGCGCCCGCTCATAGGCGAGCTTGGCCTCGTCGAGCTTTCCGGTCTTGCGCAGGCTAAATCCCAGGAAATTGAACACATCGGGGTCGTTGGAACGGCTGCTCGTCAATTTCTCGAGGGCAGGGATGGCGTTGGCGAAGTCCTCGCGCATCACCATCTTCACCGCCGCCGCATAGGCGGCATCGGCCTCATTCGCGGCCTTCCCGCCCCCGCCCTCGGCACCACCCCCGCCACCGCCGCCGCCGCCGCTCCCGCCGGCATCGGCAAGGGCCGGCGGGCTGGCTATAGCCAAGCTCACGGCCACCGTCGCCGCGGCGAAAAACGCTCTGATATCCGGCATTGCTCCTCCCTTTCCCTGGCGCAGCCTATCCAAGGTCCTAACCCAAAGGAACAGCGCAGCTGCGGGGCTTATTCCCGCGCTTCATCCTCGATCGCAAGGAGAATGGCAGTGGCGTCGTCCCGGGGCTTCAGGCGCGGATAGCGGCGACAGGTGGCGTCCGCGGCTTCGATCTGGCGAAGCTCGCGGCCGAGATCGGCCAGCCCGAGCACGCAAGCGGCCTTGATGAAGCTGTCGGGCGTATAGGCGCCATAGGTGTCGACCAGGCGGAAAAAGCCGTCGGTAACCAGGAGGAGGGTGCCGGGTGGGGTGAGGATGAGCCGCTCCCGGTCGATCGAGGCGGTCGCGCCCGTCCTGCCTTCGGCCCAGTTGGCATAGCGCATGACCGAGCGGACGCGTGAACGACGAAGATCGCCGAGCATGGCGCTCAGCACCGCATCCGGATCGACGGTGCCGCCCGCATGGAGCGCCTGAACCGCGGCATTCACCTGGCGGTCGGATTGGTCTTCCCCCTGCAGGCCGAGGATCCGCCCCGGCCCCGGGGCGGCGAGCAGCAGCGCCTTGCCGTCGCCGAGGGACACCATTTCCAAGGACACCGTCCGGTCGCCGAGGCGCTGCCAGGCGACCGCCAGCAGGGTCGCCAGCGGCCGCCCATAGTCGGGCACCGCGGCGCCGGCGACGCCGGCGAAGGCGGCATTGGCGGCGCGGTAGGCCTGCCGCATCTGTTGTTCGAGGTCGCCGCCCAGCATCGCCTCTCGGGTCATGCAGCGGCTGAGGGTCAGGGCGAACCAGGCCGCATCGCTCTTGGCTTCCGGCACGTATTCTTGGTCCCCGACGCCGGTCGCTCCGTCGATGACCCAGGCCGCTCCCGCCGCCGGCGAGCCGATCCCGCCATAGGCATCGTCGTTGGCGGGGAGACCGGCCGCAAGGCTGAGGCGGTCGATGATGTTGAACATGGCCCAATCTACCAGATCGGTCGTGTTAGGCTCGCCGGCGGCGGACGCAATGGAACGAGGGACCGATGGCGCAATCGCTGGCCGATACCGAGGCGACACTTGAACCCGGCATGGTTCTGGTGGCGGAATCCGGCGCGGGGCTGCTCACGCAGACGATGTTCGACGGGCGACACCGGCTCCTCGCCGACGAGCCCAAGGAGGCTGGCGGCACCGATGCCGGCCCGGGCCCCTATGAGCTCTTGCTGATGGCGCTCGGCGCGTGCACCTCGATGACGATCCGGCTCTATGCGCGGCGGAAGAATTGGCCTTTGGAGCGGATCGAGGTCAGGCTCAGCCACGGCAAGATCTACGCAAAGGACTGCGCCGATTGTGAGACCAAGGAAGGCAAGATCGATCGGATCGAGCGTCGAATCCAACTCGTGGGCGGGCTCGATGCCGCTCAGCGGCAACGCCTGATGGAGATCGCGGAGATGTGCCCGGTGCATCGCACGCTCACCTCAGAGATCAAGATCGTCACCCGCGCCGGCGTCTGAGCCGAGCCCTTCCAGAGAAGCCAGGAAACGTCATGACAGGAGCCAAGACCATGCAGCTTGCCGAGCTCGAGCGGAGCCGGGTCGACCACCGCACCAAGGGCATTCCGGGCGGCAGCAACGCCACAGCGTTGAAGGAAATCGGCCAGCGCGGCTGGAACGTGCTGAAAGAGGATCTGGTCCTGCCGCTGGCGGTGCTGAGGGACTCGGCGCTGACCCACAATGGCCAGTGGATGCGCCGGTTCCTGGAGGCGAGCGGCGCGCTCTTCGCTCCGCACGGCAAGACCACCATGGCGCCGCAGCTGTTCAAGCGCCAGCTCGATGACGGGGCCTGGGGCATCACCGTGGCGACCGCGCAGCAGCTCGCGGTCTGCCGCGATTTCGGCGTCAAGCGCGTGGTGATGGCGAACCAGCTCATCGGCCGCCATGCCATCCGCTACGTGCTCGACGAGATCGCGCGCGATCCGCAATTCGACTTCTATTGCCTGGTCGACTCCCTCGATGGCGTGCGCATCCTGGCCGCGGCGGCGAAGGCAAGGGGTGCAGGTCGGCCGCTGCAGGTGCTGCTCGAGGGCGGCATCGAAGGCGGGCGGACCGGCGTGCGCGACCTCGCAACCGGACTCGCCGTCGCGCGCGCGGTCGCGGCTTCGCGCCCGCATCTCGAGCTCCGCGGAACCGAAGGCTTCGAGGGCCTCCTGCAGGGCAAGACGCCGGAGGAGAGGCAGGCCAAGGTCGACGCCTTCCTCGACTTTCTGGCCGAGCTCGCGGTCAAGGCCGGTCAGGAAGGACTCTTCGGGCCCGGGGACATTCTGCTCAGCGCCGGCGGCTCGGCGTTCTATGACCGCGTCGTCGAGCGATTCCGTCAAGCGAAGGTCGAAGGCGCGCCCCGCATCGTCATCCGCAGCGGCTGCTATCTGACCCATGACGACGTCATGTACAGCCAGGCCTTCAAGCACGTGCTGGAGCGCTCGCCCGTCGCCCGCGGCCTCGGCGAGGGTCTACAGCCGGCGCTCGAAGTGTGGACCTATGTGCAGTCGCGGCCCGAATTCGGCCGCGCGCTCGTCACCATGGGCCGCCGCGACGCCGGCGCCGATGCCGGCTGGCCGCTGCCCATCAAGTGGTTCCGTCCGGGCGTCCATGACCGGCCGCAGGCGATCGGCCCGGGCCATGTCTGTGTCGGCATGAACGACCAGCATGGCTATCTGGATCTGCCCGTGGGCTCGCCGCTCAAGGTCGGCGATTTGGTGGCGTTCGGCGTCTCGCACCCCTGCACCACCTTCGACAGCTGGCAGGTGCTCTACGTCGTCGACGACGATTACAATGTGACCGACGCCATCAGGACGTTCTTCTAAGACGGGACGCGCAGCCTCCGTGGTGTTCCTGGGGCTTGATGGCGTTTGACGCCATCGGCCGTCGATGGCATCTTGTTCCATCATGAGGGCCGAACTGCTGATCCGCGAAAGGGTTGTGTACCCGGACGGCAGCCTGGTCGAAATGGTCGTTTGGCGAGTGCCGCGGCCGGTCGCTCCGTCGCCGCATGGGTTCAAATATCGATTCGCGTATGTGGTCGGGCGGAAGAGGTTGGTTGGGTACGACAATGAACGCGGCAAAGGTGACCATCGGCATTTCATGGGGCGCGAACGAGCATTCACATTTACGTCGATCGAGGAGTTGTTGGCCCGTTTCGTGGCGGAGGTCGAGGCGTTGAGGAACGAGCAATGAAGAAGCAGATAAGAGTTGGTGGATCGCTACGCGAGGCAGCCGCGCGTGTGCTGGATGCGTGGCGACGGGTCGAGCGAGGACGAAAGGTCCCGGCACAGGACAATGTGACGTTTCTCACGTGGTCCAGCTTGGCGTCGGTGATGACGGATCGCCGGCATCAGTTGCTGCGCCATCTCCATCGGCATCCGGAACCAAGCATTCGCGCGCTCGCACGAGCTCTCGGACGCGACTACAAGCGGGTCTACGAGGATGTGCAGGCGCTCGCGGCGGTAGGGCTCTTGGAGAAGGACGGGACCATGTTGCGCGCGAGCTACGAGGAGATCCAGGCTTCGATCAGCATGAGCGAGATTGCTGCTTAGGTCTGGCAGAAAGCGTTCGCTCCTCAGCCGATACCCGCGCGGCCCATCTCCAGAAACTTGTCGCGGCGGCGGTTGCGCAGGACCCCGCCGTCGTGATGCACGTGCTTCATGAGTGCCGCTTCGATCGCGTCGCCCAAGCTGGCGATGGCGACCTTGGGCTGCCGGTGGGCGCCGCCCAGCGGCTCCGCTACGATCTCGTCGATGATGCCGAGCTTGAAGAGATCTTGCGCGGTGAGCTTGAGCGCGTCGGCGGCATCCTTGGCGTGCTCGGCCGCCCGCCAAAGGATGGAGGCGCAGCCTTCGGGCGAAATCACCGAATAGACGGCATGCTCCAGCATCAGCACGTGATTGCCCGCCGCCAGCGCCATGGCGCCGCCTGAGCCGCCTTCGCCGAGAATCGTGGCGATGATCGGCACGCGGAGCTGGAGCGAGGTCTCGATCGACCGGGCGATCGCCTCGGCCTGGCCGCGCTCTTCCGCGCCCACGCCCGGATAGGCCCCGGCCGTGTCGACCAAGGTCAAGACCGGCAGATGGAAGCGGTCCGCCAGCTCCATCAGCCGGCGCGCCTTGCGATAACCCTCCGGCCGGGCCATGCCGAAGTTGTGGCGGACCCGCGCCTCGGTGGTGGCCCCTTTCTCGGTGCCGAGCACCACGGCCGAGTAGCCGCGGAAGCGGCCGATGCCGCCGATCACCGCCCGGTCCTCGGCGAAGGCGCGGTCGCCGGCAAGCGGCGTGAAGTCCTCGACGAGCTCGGCGATCACCTCGCTCGCATGCGGGCGTTCCGGGTGGCGCGCCACCAGCACCTTCTGCCAGGGGGTCAGCTTCTGATAGGTGGCGCGGAGCTGCCGCTCGACCTTGCCCTGAAGGCGCGCCACCTCCTCGGCAATGTTGATCGTGCCGTCGTTGCTGAGATGCTTCAGTTCCTCGATCTTGCCTTCGAGCTCGGCGATCGGCTTTTCGAAATCGAGAAACTGCCGCGTCATCGCCCGCTCGCTCGGACTCGGCGATCGATGAGCTCGGACTTCGCCACCATGACCTCGGCCTGGCGGATGGAGGCGAGGTCGATGAGCCGGCCGTCGAGTGCCACCGCGCCACGGCCGTCGCGGGCGGCAGCGGCCATTGCTTCCAGGATGCGGCGCGCCCGGGCGGTTTCGGCCTCGCTCGGACTGAAGGCCTGGTTCGCCTGGTCGATCTGGCTTGGATGGATCGCCCATTTGCCGTCGCAGCCGAGGCTGGCGGCTCTAAGCGCGGCCGCATCGAAGCCGGCCGCGTCGGAGAAATTGCCATAGGGCCCGTCGAGCGGACGGAGCCCGTGTGCCCTGGCGGCGACGATGATGCGGGAGAGTGCGTAGTGCCAGGCATCGCCCCAATGGCGCTGGCGGACGCCGTCCCCATCCGGGTCGGTCAGGATGGCGTAGTCGGCGTTGACGCCGCCGATCTGGGTGGTCCGCGCCCGGATCGAGGCGGCGTAGTCGCCGGGGCCGAAATGCAGGCTTTCCAGCCGCGGGCTGGCAGAAGCGATCGCCTCGACATTGGCCATGCCCAGCGCGGTCTCGATCAAGGCTTCGAACCCGACGCGTTTCTTGCGTCGCTTCGCCGTTTCGATCTGGGTCACCAGCATGTCCAGCGCGTAGAGATCGGCCGCGGTGCCGACCTTCGGGATCATGATGAGGTCGAGGCGCTCGGATGCCTGCTCCAGCACGTCCACCACATCGCGGTACATGTAGTGGGTGTCGAGTCCGTTGATTCTGACCGACAGCGTCTTGTCGCCCCAATCGATATCGCCGATCGCCTGGATCACGTTGCGCCTCGCCGTCTCCTTGTCGTCCGGGGCAACGGCATCCTCGAGGTCGAGGAAGACCACGTCCGCAGCCGAGCGCGCCGCCCGCTCGAAGTACTTCGTTTGGCTGCCGGGAACGGCGAGCTCGCTGCGATTGAGGCGCGCCGGCGCTGGCTCGACGGTCTTGAAGCTCATGCTCGATCTAGCCCGTTCGCAGGACGCGGGCGATAGATGCGTGGTCCGGCCGGCAATGTCAACGCGGCCGCCGCTTCTGCGCAAGCGGGTGGTGCTGGCCGACAACCTTGGCCAGACGCTCCTGCGCTACATGGGTATAGATCTGGGTGGTGGCGATGTCGGCGTGGCCCAGCATCTGCTGCACGCTCCTGAGATCGGCGCCATGGTCGACGAGGTGTGTGGCAAAGGCGTGGCGCAGCACGTGGGGCGAGATCCGCTCGCGCGCGATGCCGGCTTCCGCCGACAGCTGCTTCAGGAGCTGCGCGAAGCGTTGGCGCGTGAGATGTCCGGCTTCGCCGCGCGAGGGAAACAGCCAGGGCGAGGTCTGGCCCTTCGGCAGGAAGCGGTCGCGGACCTCTAGGAAGGCACGCACGGCGGCGACCGACGGTTGGGTCAAGGGCACCAAGCGTTCCTTCTCGCCCTTGCCCTCGACCAGCAGCGTGGCGGTGTCGCGCTTGAGGGCGGCGAGCTTGAGCCCGACCAATTCGGAGACGCGGAGCCCGGTTCCATACAAGAGCTCGAGCATGGCGACGAGCCGCAACCCTTCGGGGCCGGCCATGCCGGCGGCGGCGGCGATGAGGCGGCCCACTTCCGCCTCTTCCAGCACCTTCGGCAGCGGTCTGCCGAGCCGGGGACCGTCGATGGCGCCGGTTGGGTCATCGCCGCGCACGGCCTCGGCGAAGAGAAAGCGATGAAACTGGCGGAGCGCGGACAAACGCCGTGCCGCGGTGCGGGGCTGAAGCCCCGCGGCGGCGAGCCCAACCAGATAGGCGCGAAGGTCGTCGGCGGTTCCGGACTCGACCGGACGCCGCCGGCCAGCGAGAAAGCCGGCATAGTCCTCGAGGTCGCGCCGGTAGGCAGCAAGCGTGTTGGCGCTGCCGCCGCGCTCGGCGGCGATCATCTCGAGGAACGCCTCGACATGGCGCGAAGGAGCCATGGCCACCCTTCGGACCTAAAGCCCGGCTGCGATGGCGGCCTCAAGGGCGAATGCGCGCGCTTCCTCCGCAAAGTCCACCGCACGCAGCCGTTGCACCAAGAAGCCGAGCACCATGGCAGGCTGCTCGGCCAAGGCAGTCTCGCCCAAGGCGATTTCGGCGAGCGCCACCGACTCGGCGAGGCGCCGTTCGTCGCTGGCGGCGGCGAGCGCCGGGAGGAGCCCCGCCGGCGGCAGCGCCGCCGGACGGCGTGTGGTCAGGGTCACCAGATCGCGCCACAGGAGAGGCGGAACCTTTTGTCCGGAGGCTTCGATCAGGATGAGCGCGGTCGCGATGCGCGGCTCGGTTTCCGCCTCGGTTCCCTTGAGGCTCCGCCGCCAGCTCTCGAAACGCTCCTGCTGCCAAGCGCCGGCGCTGGGCTGCGCCAGGGTGTTGAGGAGCCAAAGACCATCGAGCGCCCGGCGCGCGTCGGGAAGCCGCGGCGCCTCGGCCTCGAGCATGCCGATCCAGCGTTGCGCCGCATCCGCCCGGCCGGCGGCCTCCAGCGCCCTTGCCAGCGTCGCCGCCAGGCCCAAGAGCTCGCCCCGCGGCTCCAGAGCGGCCAGATCGGCGGCATAGAGCCGAGCTTGCTGGGCATAGGCCTGGGGACTTCCGGCGAGCGCCAACGCCCGCTCGATGAACGGCGTACGGGCCGGGGCGGAGTCCTTCTGGCGGACTGCTTGCCAGAGAATGGCGCGCCCCCAGGGTCCCTTGTCCATCTCCGCAGCACTCACCGCATTCGCCAGCGCCTCGGGTGCTACTTCGACCGACGCGTAGAGCTTCTGCAGATCCCCTGGGCTCCAGGCACCCGCCGCCTCGATCCGCTCGCCGGCGGCGAGCCTGATGGGCCCTTCGGCATTGACGCTGAGCGCGATGGCGGCCATGAGGCGCAGGTCTCGGCTGGAGGCGGCGTCGGCCGGGATCGGCCGGTGCGCGGCGCGCAGCATCGCCAGATCGAGCGGCCGCGGCTGGACAAGCGAAGCCAAGCGCGCCCGCTCGTTGCCGGCGAGCGCATCCATGAGCATGGTGAAGGTCGCATCCTCGGCGAAACCCTGTTCGGGCAGCAGGCGGGCCGCCAAGTCGGCCTTCTCCTTGTCGCCGTCGAGCATCAGGCAGAACGCCTGGCCGCGCTGCCAGACTTCGGCGCGGCTGCGGGCGAGGTTGCGGCGGACCTCGGCGCATCCGCCGGCCACATCATCGACGAGCCAGGCGGCGTCCACCTTGAGCCGCGCCAGGCGGTCGTCGACGTCGCGCTGGGGGATGGATTGGAGGAGCCGGTTCACACCGATGAGATCGCCCATCTGCAGGAGCTTCTCGGCGCGCAGCACGACGATCCGAGTCTCGCCGGCAGCACCCTCGGGATTGAGCGAGGCGGAGAGCAGCAAGCGACGCTGCAGATCGAAGAGGGCACGGCTCGCGGGTGCGCTTGGCAATAGGCCGAGCAGCCGCTCGGCGATGGGACGCGGCGTACCGGCCCACATCGACAGGGCGAGCGCCCGCTCGCCTGGGGCGAGCGCGCCCACCGTGTCGGCTTCGACCGATTGCAGGGTGTCGACCTGGAAGCCGGCCGGTGCCTGCGGCGCCGGCGGCTGCACGCCTGCCGGAGCGACCGCCGGCGCGCCGCTCTGGGCGGGCAAAGGCGCGGCTGCGGGCGCGGCCACATCGCTCGGCGTATCCGCTGCGGGTGCGCCGGGCGATGACGGGGAGGGGGCGGGCGTCGTCGCCGCCGCCGGGGGCCGCGGAGTCAGCCGAATCGGCGCCCCGCCCGTCTGCGCGGCGGCGGGGGCCGCGCCGAGGAGCAGGAGGCCGAGGCAGACGCCGCGGCCGAGGCGGCTAGCGGCTGAAACGATCATTGGGAATGACACGCTCGACCTTCGTGCTGGGGGCGGGAATGGTCCAGGTAGACAGCACCACCGCAGCCACTAGCATCAATGCGCCGATGCCGGCGACCACGATCAGCGCAATCCTCGAGTTCTTCACAGGCGTCCCCTGACATGCGCTTACCGAAAGCCGCCTCGGCGACAGCCCGGCGGAGTAATGCTAGAGTTTAACCGTGGCGAATTTGCGACACCACCCACGGATGCCGAGGATGATTTTCGGCCTGACGACGGCCCGCCGCCGAGGCGCGTCGGACGGCCGGCTATGGCCGGAAATGGCGGGTACGGGCGCCTCTTGGCGCACACTGCCATGACCCAGCCGCCGCTCTGGGTGCTGCCGCGCTCGGTGGTCCTGGTCGGACTCATGGGCGCCGGCAAGACCTCGATCGGTCGCCGCTTGGCGACTCGGTTCCAGCTGCCCTTCGTCGATGCCGACCAGGAAATCGAGGCGGCCGCCGGCTGTGCCATCGAGACCATCTTCGAGCTGCATGGCGAGGCGGCGTTCCGCGACTGCGAGCGCCGGGTGATCCGGCGCTTGCTGGAACGACCGGTCCAGATCTTGGCGACCGGGGGCGGGGCCTTCATCGATCCGGAGACGAGGGCCTTGGTCCGCGACCGGGCCATCTCGCTGTGGCTCCGGGCGGAGCTGGAGCTCCTCCTCGACCGCGTCGCCCGCCGCACCAATCGGCCATTGCTGAAGCGCGGCGAGCCCCGCGAGATCCTGGTCAGGCTCATCGCCGAGCGCTATCCCGTCTATGCCGAGGCCGACATCGTCGTCGACAGCCTCGATGCGCCGACCGAGGTCACGGTAGAGGCGGCGCTCGGCGCCTTGCGGGCGTTCCTCGCGCACGAGCGCGAGCGGGTCAGCTC
This sequence comes from Pseudomonadota bacterium, assembly GCA_016195085.1. NCBI lineage: Bacteria > Pseudomonadati > Pseudomonadota > Pseudomonadota bacterium. Next base: position 56,636 of record JACQAG010000022.1, read on the forward strand.
GTGAACGACGTCCCATCCCAGAGCGTGATCGTGCCGGTCAGCCTCGGCGAGCGCGCCTATGAGATTCACGTCGGCCCCGGCCTCATCGAGCGCGCCGGCGGGCTCATCGGCCGGGTGCTGCCGCAGCCGCGCGTCGTCGTCGTCAGCGACGAGACCGTCGCCCGTCTGCATTTGGCGCCGCTCGAGGCCTCGCTCACCAAGGCCGGCATCGCGCATGATCGCGTCGTCGTGCCCGCCGGCGAAGGAAGCAAGGAATTCGGCCCGTTCGCGCGGCTCATCGAAGGTCTGCTCGATGCCGGCCTCGAACGCCGAACCACGCTGGTGGCGCTAGGCGGCGGCGTCGTCGGCGATCTCACCGGATTTGCCGCAAGCGTGCTGCTGAGAGGCGTGCCCTTCGTGCAGATTCCAACCACGCTCTTGGCCCAGGTCGACAGCTCGGTCGGCGGCAAGACCGGCATCAACACCAGGCACGGCAAGAACCTCGTCGGCAGCTTCTATCAGCCGCGTCTGGTCCTGGCCGACACCGGCACGCTCGATACGCTGCCGCGCCGCGAGCTCCTGGCCGGCTATGCCGAGGTGGTCAAATACGGGATCATCGGCGATGCGCCGTTCTTCTCCTGGCTCGAGGCGCATGGGCCGGGATTGCTGGCCAAGGACGGGGCGGAGCGGCGGCGGGCGGTGGAAGTCTCTTGCCGCGCCAAGGCAGCGATCGTCGCCGCCGACGAGCGTGAGACCGGCGATCGCGCCTTGCTCAACTTCGGCCATACCTTCGCCCACGCGCTCGAGGCGGAGACCGGCTATTCGTCCGATCTCCTGCATGGCGAGGCGGTCGCCGTCGGCATGGTCATGGCGCTCACGCTGTCGGCCAGGCTCGGCTTGTGCGAGCCGGCAGCAGTCGAGCGCGTGCGCCGGCATTTGTCGGAGGTCGGGTTGCCGACCGGGCTTGCCGATATCGGCTCCCAGCGGTTCGAGGCCGGGCGACTCTTCAGTCATATGCAGCGGGACAAAAAGGTACGGGATGGCCGACTTGCTTTCATCCTCGCCAAGCGGATCGGAGAAGCCTTCATCAGCCGGGAGGTCGCAGCCGATGCGGTCCTGGAGCTGCTGGGCCGAGCCGCCGCCTGACCCGTGCTCGGACTTGACCCTGGAATCACCGTGACATGACGTTCGACTGGCTCGGCTCGCACATGATCGTCGTCGTCGTGGCGATCATCGTGCTGATCCTGATCTCGGCCTTCTTTTCTCTCGCCGAGACCGCGCTTACCGCCGCCTCGCGTCCGCGCCAGCACCAGCTCGCCCGCGAGGGCAACCGGCGCGCCGCCGTCGTGAACGAGCTCAGGGCCCAGAGCGAGCGGCTCATCGGCACGGTGCTGCTCGGCAACAACCTCGTGAACATCCTGGCCTCGGCGCTCGCCACCGGGGTGCTCATCGCCGCCTTCGGCGAGGCCGGCGTCGCCTACGCGACCGCGGTGATGACCGTGCTCATCCTGGTTTTCGCCGAGGTGCTGCCGAAGACCTTGGCGCTCAATGCGCCGGACCGGCTGGCTCTGGCGCTGGCGCCGATGATCCGGCCGGTGGTGCGGCTCTTGGCTCCGGCGACCCGCGCCGTGCAGCTCATCGTTCGCGGCGCATTGCGCCTCTTCGGCATCCGCATCAGCGCCGAGCTCGGCAGCGCGGAAAGCGAGGAGGAGCTGCGCGGCGCCATCGAGCTGCACAAGGGCCCGGGCGGCGAGGTCAAGGAGGAGCGCGCCATGCTGCGCTCGATCCTCGACCTGGATGACGTCGAGGTGGGCCAGATCATGAACCATCGCAAGAACGTGACCATGATCGACTCGGGCGAGCCGCCGGCGGCGATCGCCGAGCAGGTGCTGGCGAGCCCGTATACGCGCATTCCGCTCTATCGCGGCCAGCCCGACAATGTCGTGGGCGTGCTGCATGCCAAGGCGCTGCTGAAGGCGTTGCAAGCGGTCGGTGGCGACGTCAGCCGCCTGGACATTCCGAGCATCGCCGCACCGCCCTGGTTCATTCCAGAGACCACGACCTTGCTCGACCAATTGCGGGCGTTCCGCGCGCGCCATGAGCATTTTGCCGTGGTCGTCGACGAGTACGGCTCGCTCATGGGCATCGTCACCCTCGAGGACATCCTGGAGGAGATCGTGGGCGACATCACCGACGAGCACGATATCGCCGTCGCCGGCGTCCGTCCCCAGCCGGACGGCTCCTATATCGTCGATGGCTCGGTCACCATCCGCGACCTCAACCGGGAGTTCGAATGGAGCCTTCCCGACGAGGCGGCATCGACCGTGGCGGGCCTGGTCCTGCATGAGTCGCGCCGCATTCCCGATGTTGGGCAGGAGTTCACCTTCCACGGCTTTCGCTTTGCCGTGCTTCGACGCCAGCGCAATCAGATCACGCTGTTGCGCATCGCCCCGCCGAAAGCCGGCGGGGCCGGCGCCGCCGCCTGATCGGCCTTGGCTGGCTTATGGTGCGCTGCGTCATGAATTCCAGGATTCGCGCAAAACCGCTCCATAGCCATTGAAGCAGCGCCCGGGTGGCGTCACATTAGCTCTATGCGCGGCGCTCGGTGCGGCGCGCCAATACGATTGGGGGAAACATGAACCACCTCATCGTCCCCGATATCGTTCATGGCCAAACGCTTACCTTGATGGAAGAGGGCGCCAGCGTGCGGGAAGCCGCACGGATCATGGCGGAACGCCGAATCGGTGCTGTCATGATTGTGCGCGGCGAGCGCCTGGAAGGCATTCTCACCGAGCGCGACGTGCTGGTGCGGGTGGTGGCGCCTTCTCGCGATCCCGATACCACGCAGATCGGCGAGGTCATGACCCGCAACCCCGACACTGTCGCTCCCGACAGCCGGGCCATCGATGCACTCCTTCGCATGCGCGAGAAGGGCTACCGGCACTTGCCGGTGGTCGACAAGGATCGGGTCGTCGGCATGGTCTCGATCCGCGACCTCTATGACGCGGTCAAGCAGGAGCTGGAAGAGGACCTGCAGGAGCGCGAGGCCTTCATCTTCGGCAGCGGCTACGCCACCGCACCCTGAGAAGGCCGCAGAAGCGAGCGCGATCGCCGCCAAGTGGCCTCGGGCCCGGCACCCACACCTCGCGAGGAGGTATTTTCGCGACCTTGCCATGCTGGGCGGGCGTGGGTGCTTCGCCGTTGACGCGGCGGGGATAACCCTTATGTTCCCTTCGCTATCGCGCCGCCCTGTCCGTCGGAGGCCTATCTCCAAGAGGCGCCCGGCATCAGCCGAGGATGGTCGTCATGCCCCTGTCACCCGCCGTCGAGCGCGAACATCTGCATTTGCGCCAAATCGAATGCCGCGGGTTTCGCCGTGCCGATGGGCTCTGGGACATCGAGGGTCACATGACCGACAGCAAGACCTACGGCTTTCCCAATAAAGCACGGGGCCGGATCGAGGCCGGGGAGGCGCTGCATAACATGTGGCTCAGGATTACCATCGACGACCACTTCGTCATTCGGGCGGTCGAGGCGGTGACCGACGCCGGCCCGTTTTCGCTCTGCGGCGACATCACCCCCAACTTCCAGAGGCTCTGCGGTTTGCGCATCGGGGCGGGCTTCACCGGGAAAACCCGCGAGCTCTTGGGCGGGGTTGAGGGCTGCACGCATCTGGTGGAGCTCTTGGGCCCGATCGCCACGACGGCATTTCAGACGCTGTTTTCCGAGCGCCGTCGCCGTGCCGATGGCGATGCGGCCGCACCGGCACCCAGCAGCGGCCAGCAGAAGCGGCCGCGCCTGTTGGACAGTTGCCATGCCTTCCGCGCCGACGGTCCGATCGTCAAGGACACATGGCCGGGTTTCTACACCGGCCAATGACGCGGAACTAAACCGGGCTCGGCAGCTGGGGAAGACCGAGGGCTCGAGGCAGCAGGCGCAGCGCCTCGGCATCGGCGATGAGCGCGCCGTCGCCACCGGTCCGTCGCTCGAGATCGCGGGCGAGCGTGCGGTAGTAGGACAAGATGAACACCCTGACCGCCGAGGTCAGGCTGGAGCGGCGGCGAAGCCGGTGCACCATCGTGCAGAGCTCGTGCAGCGAGCGGCCTTCGCGCTCGGCGATGTCGGCGAGCGCGCGCCACATATCCGGCTCCAGGCGCATGCTCGTGCGATGCCCGGAGACGACGATGTTGCGGCTGAGGAGGGTGCTGCCCATGGCGTGCGCCGTACGATTGTAATGACTTAACGACGATACCAGATCTCCGTGCATTGAATTTTAGACAACTGCCGTATTTCAGCAACCCCAAATACGGCCTTTGAGCAAAATTAATTTAACCGGGGTGCGGAGGCGTTTTTCCGGCCCTAGGAGCGCTCCCCGCGGTTGCCGGCCTCTTCGGGCGTGACCGTGGTGAGCGAGAGCGCGTGGACCGGGCCTGCCAGCTCCTCCTTGAGGATCGCATAAACCAGGCGTTGACGCTCAACCCGGGATTTGCCGGCAAAGGCGCTGGCGACGACGGTCATGCGAAAATGCGTCTCGCCCCCGGGCCGCGCCCCGGCGTGGCCCGCGTGCTGGTCCGACTCGTCTATGATCTCCAATTGCTTGGGATCGAGGTTTTCCTTGATTTTGCGACGCAATCGATCGGCGACCGCGGCCATGGAGAACTCCTGAAGGTGACGATGTCGCGAGCACGATTGGGAGCATCGGCGAGCAAGTCAAGCAGGCGGGGCCTGGTCCCGGCATGGCCTTGCCGTCGGCGCTGCGGCCAAAGAGCGCGGCCGCGTTCATCCGGCTGCGGCTTGCGAACCCCCGTTGGCGCTTCCATACTCAATTTTGCGATGCCTAGGTCTGCGAGCCATCACGAGTGGATGCCCGAGCGTCTTCGGCCGGGGTTGCGCGGGTGCGACCACCCGGGCTGCGCGGCCGAGGGCAGCTTCCGGGCGCCGCGCTCGCGCGAGCGCCTGAACGAGTATTTCTGGTTCTGCCTCGAGCATGTCCGGGCCTACAACGCCGCTTGGAACTATTACGAAGGCATGAGCGAGGACGAGGTCGAGGCCTCCGTCCGCGCCGACGTCACCTGGCAACGGCCGACTTGGCCGCTCGGCGGCCGCATCGGCGAATCGCGCAGCTCCGGGGCTTTCGGCGCCGGCTTCCGCTACTGGCGGGCGGAGGTTCGCGATGATTTTGGCTTCTTTGGGGAGGGTGGCGAGGCTGGCCACGGTGCGCGCGAGCGGCCGCGGCGGGAAGCCGATAGCGAGCATGCCGAGGCGCTCGCGGCCATGGAGCTGGAAGCGCCTTTGACCCTGGTCGAGCTCAAGGCGCGATACAAATTTCTTGTCAAACAGCACCATCCCGACGCCAATGGCGGTGACAAGGCCGCGGAAGAGCGCCTGAAGGTGATCAACCGCGCCTACACCACGTTGAAGAAGTCACTCGCCGCTTGACTGCGGCGGGCGGCTGCCTCTCCTTACGCCTTCGTGACCGAGCCGTTGATAGCTACGAGGAACCATGCCCGCTGCATCCTTGACCGAGTCATCCCACCCGCTGGCTCTGCCTGACATCAAGATCTCCGTGCGGCAGTCGTTCGGTATCGACTCCGACATGGAGGTGCCGGCTTTCAGCCTTGGCAGCGATTATGTGCCGGATATCGACGAAGCCTACCGCTTCGACCGCGATACCACCTTGGCCATCCTCGCGGGCTTTGCCTACAACCGCCGTGTGATGATCCAGGGCTATCACGGCACCGGCAAGTCGACCCACATCGAGCAGGTCGCGGCCCGCCTCAACTGGCCCTGCGTGCGCGTCAATCTCGACAGCCACATCAGCCGCATCGATCTCATCGGCAAGGACGCCATCGTCATCAAGGACGGCAAGCAGGTGACCGCCTTCCGCGAGGGCATCCTGCCCTGGGCCCTGCAGAACCCGACGGCGCTGGTGTTCGACGAATACGATGCCGGCCGCGCCGACGTGATGTTCGTGATCCAGCGCGTGCTCGAGGTCGAAGGCAAGCTGACCTTGCTCGACCAGAACCGCATCATCCGCCCGCATCCATCCTTCCGGCTGTTCTCGACCACGAACACGGTCGGGCTCGGCGACACCACCGGCCTCTATCACGGCACCCAGCAGATCAATCAGGGCCAGATGGACCGCTGGAACATCGTCTCCACCCTCAATTATCTGCCGCATGACGACGAGGTGAACATCGTGCTGGCGAAGGCGCCCAGCTACGACACCGACGCCGGGCGCAAGACCATCTCGGCGATGGTGGCGCTGGCGGCGCTCACCCGCTCCGGCTTCATCGCCGGCGACATCTCCACCGTCATGTCGCCGCGCACGGTGATCACCTGGGCGGAGAACGCGCGCATCTTCAACGACATCGGCTTCGGATTCCGCGTCACCTTCCTGAACAAATGCGATGAGATGGAGCGCTCGACAGTCGCCGAGTACTACCAGCGTTGCTTCGGCACGGAGCTTCCGGAGAGCGGGGTCAAGGCGAACCTGGTGTAGGGGCCATGGCAGGACCAAGCGGATCCAGGGACGGCGCCCGGCACGCGACCGAAGCGCAGATCGAAGATTTCAAGCGCGCGACCTCGGCGGCGCTCCGAGCCATGGCCGACCGGCCCGAGGTGGAGGTGAGCTTCGGGGCCGATCAGCCGGGTCTGACCGGCACTCGTGCCCGGGTGCCGCAGGTGCCGCGCGATCTCAAATCCGGCGAGGTTGCCCATGTCCGCGGCGAGTGTGATGCGATCGCCCTCAAGATCAGGCACCACGACCGCAAGGTGCATCAGCGGCGGATGCCTCAGGGGCAGACCGCGCGCGCCATCTACGAGGCGGTCGAGCAGGCGCGCTGCGAGGCGATCGGCGCCCGCCGGATGGCCGGCGTCGCCGAGAACCTGACGGCCGCACTCTCCGACCGCTACCGCCGCAAGGGCTTCGAGCGGATCAGCGAGAAGAGCGACATGACCTTGATCGAGGTCATGCGGCTGTTGACCCGCGAGACTTTGACCGGGGCGCAGCCGCCGAGCGCGGCGCGCAACGTGGTCGAGCTCTGGCGTCCATGGGTGGAGAGCCGCTGCAACGAGGATTTCAAGGATCTGGCGCGCGCCATCGACGATCAAGAGTCCTTCCAGCGCGTCGCCCGCCGGCTGATCGAGGACCTCGATCTCGAGGGGGCGGAGGATTCCGAGACCAGCGAGGATCAGGAGCAGAACCAGGGCGAGGACGACGCCGGCGACAGCGATCCCAATTCCGAGTCCGGCCAACGCGGCACCTCCGACAGCGACGCCTCCTCGAGCATGGCGCCCGACATGCAACCGGGTGAGGATTCCGAGGAGGGGGCGGAGGAGGCCGAGGGCGAGATGTCGCCCGGCATGGGCGACGAGCAGCCGGGCAATCCGGGCACGCCCAATCTGCTCCGTGGGCGCAACAACGAGCGCCAGGAGGCGCCCTATCGCGGCTTCACCACCGAGTTCGACGAGGTGGTGCAGGCCGACACCTTGTGCGACGGCGAGGAGCTGACGCGTCTCCGCGCCCTCCTCGACCAGCAGCTGAGCCATCTCCAGGGCGTCATCGGCAAGCTCGCCAACCGGCTGCAGCGGCGCCTGCTCGCCAAGCAGAACCGATCGTGGGAATTCGACCTCGAGGAAGGGTTGCTCGACGCCGGACGGCTGTCGCGCGTGGTCACCAACCCGATGCACCCGCTCTCCTACAAGGTCGAGAAGGACACCAAGTTCCGCGACACCGTGGTCTCGCTGCTCATCGACAATTCCGGCTCGATGCGCGGCCGGCCGATCACCATCGCCGCCATGAGCGCCGATATCCTGGCGCGCACCCTCGAGCGTTGCGGCGTCAAGGTGGAGATCCTGGGCTTCACCACGCGGGCCTGGAAGGGCGGCCAGAGCCGCGAGCGCTGGATCGCCCAGGGCAAGCCGCCGAACCCGGGCCGGCTCAACGATCTCCGCCACATCGTCTACAAGGCCGGCGACGCGCCATGGCGGCGCGCGCGCAAGAGCCTCGGGCTCATGCTGCGCGAGGGCATCCTCAAGGAGAACATCGACGGCGAGGCGCTCTTATGGGCGCATAACCGGCTGCTCGCGCGCACCGAGCAGCGCCGCATCCTCATGGTCATTTCCGACGGCGCGCCGGTCGACGACTCGACCTTGTCGGTCAACCCCGGCAACTATCTCGAGCGGCATCTGCGCGACGTCATCGAGTACATCGAGACGCGCTCCTCGGTCGAGCTCACCGCGATCGGCATCGGCCATGACGTGACCCGCTACTATCGCCGTGCCGTCACCATCGTCGATGCCGAGCAGCTCGGCGGCACCATGATGGAAAAGCTGGCCGAGCTGTTCGACGAGGACGAAGGGCACGACGAGCGCCCGAAGCGCGGACGCCGGGCGGCGCGTCCGCTGTAGCGCGACAAACTCAGACTGCCCCCACCCCGACCCTCCCCCACGCTGACGCGCGGGGGAGGGAGCAAGAGGTGACCTCTCTACTCCCTCCCCCAGCTTGCTGGGGGAGGGTCGGGGTGGGGGCGATCGGCGCTCGGCTTCAGCGCGTAGTGATGCGGCCCTCAAGGGCGGGCGAGACCGTGCCTTTGGCGGCGATGTAATCCATCACCTGGTTCGCCGTCAGCTTGGCGGCGCTGGGGTCGATGAGCGACTTGCCCTTCTTCAAGACCTCGAAGCCGTCGCCGCCGCCGGCGATGTAGTCGATGGTTGCCACCTTGTAGACCCGGCCCGGATCGAGCGGCTGCCCGCCGACCTTGACCTCGAGCACGCGGCTGCCCGCGGCCTTCTTCGGATCATAGGCGAAGCTGAGACCGGAGACCTGGAGGAAGCGGCCTTGCTTCTCTTCGACGCGCCCGACGCTGTGCTCCAGTGCCGCCAGGAGATCGCTGCCCTTGAGCTCGAGCAGCACCGTGGTGTTGCCGAAGGGCAGCTCGGTGAACACGTCGCGCCTGGTCAGCTGATAGCCCGGATCGTAGGTGCGGTTGCCGCGGATGCCGCCGCCATTGGCGAGCGCCACCTCGGCGCCCAAGGCGGCCCGCATCGCATCGGCGATGAGGTTGCCGATCGCCGCCTCTTCCGCCCGCACCACGGTGGTGCGGCTGTCGAGCGGCGTGGCGGAGGTGCCGATCTTGACGCCGAGCTCGGTGTCGAGCTTGTCGGTGTGGCGCTTGACGAGGGCGGCGATATCGGGATCGGGTGCCACGTTGTAGACCGCATGCATGCGCCAAGCCGGCACCACGGTGATCCGAGGCGGCCCGGATTGCTGCGCCGCACGGGTGACGGTGAGATCGACCGCGGCCAGGAAATGCGCATCGAACCCGGCCTTGTGGATGAGCGTGCTGCCCTCGTAGAAGGTGATCGGGTCGTGGTCGTGGCCGCCGAGTACGAGGTCGATACCCTTGACCCGGCGGACGAGCTCGCGGTCCTCGGCGATGGTCAAATGGGTGATCGCCACCACGATTTCCGCACCTTGGTCCTTGAGCGCCTTCACCGCTTCGCCGGCGCTCTCGATCATCGGCGCGAAGATGATCTCCTTGCCGGGGCTGGAGAGCGTCACGGTCTCGGGTGTGGTCAGGCCGAAGAACCCGAGCTTGAAGCCGCCGACCTCCTTCATGACGGTCGAGAGCGCGGTGCCGAACGGCTTCTTGTCGGGGCCCAGAACATTGGTCGCGAGCCAGGGGAATTTCGACTCCGCCATGCGCTGCTTCAGGACATCGTCGCCGAAATCGAACTCGTGATTGCCGAAGATCGCCAGATCGAGGCCGACAGCGTTCATCAGCTCGACCATTTGCTGGCCTTTGGTCAGCCCCGACATGAGCGAGGGCGAGATCAGATCGCCGCCGAAGGTGGTGACGGCGTTCTGGGCTTGGGCGCGCTCCTGCTTGAGCAACGTCATCAGCGGGGCGAAGCCGCCCCAGCCGCGCGCGGGCGCGATCTCGTAGACGTCGTTGGTGTGGAGGAAGGTGATCTTTGCGGTTTGGCCCCAGGCCGTGCCGGCGACGAGCGCCAAGGCAAGGACGGCAGCCAGCAGCCGTGAACGACGAAGGAATTCCCACATGGCCCAGCTCTCCCCGCGAAAGCGACAATCTTCGAATTCGGCGGGAAGCCTAGCGCGGACAAGGCCGAGGAGGCTAGAGCGCTTGCGGCGAAGCCGCACCGGGAGCGGGGCGGCCCTCACGACCCAGATTCCCTTTGGACGTTCAAGCAACTGTGCTTTGACCGGAGGGGCCAAGGAAGCAAGAATGCCGGCCCTGCGGCGGAACGGCCGCAGGGGGGAGGGCCGGACGCGTTCCGGCTTCGGTTCCTCCCGAGGGGGGCCTTTCAAATAAGCAGGGGAGACAAAAGCAATGCTCGACGACGTCAAGAACGTGTGGCCGGATTCCTCGGTATCCCGCCGTGGTTTCGTGTTCACCTCGGCCTTCGCCGCCGGTTTTGCGCTCACGGTTCAGCCGATCGCCGCGCAAACCGTGATCTCGACCGACAGCACCGGGCTCGAGGCCGGCATGATCGAGGTTCCGACCTCAAGCGGGAACATTCCAGGTTATCGCGCCCTGCCGGCCCAAGGCGGTCCGTTCCCTGTCGTGTTGGTGCTGGAGGAAATATTCGGGCTCCATGAACACATCAAAGATGTCTGCCGGCGCTTCGCCAAGCTCGGCTACTACGCCATCTCGGTCGAGTACTATTCTCGCTTGGGCGATGTCTCGAAATTGGCGGATATCCAGCAGGTGCTGGCGATCGTCACCAAGACACCCGATGCGCAGGTGATGAGCGACCTCGATGCCGCAGTCGCATTTGCCAAGGCATCCGGAAAGGCCGATACCGCTCGCTTGGGCGTCACCGGCTTCTGCCAGGGTGGACGCATGACCTGGCTTTACGCCGCGCACAACCCCGGGCTGAAGGCAGCGGTCGCTTGGTACGGTCCGATCGCGGCTCCGACCAATGATGTGAGACCGAAGAATCCCATCGACCTGGTAGCGGAAATGAAGGCGCCCGTCCTCGGCCTCTACGGCGCCGCCGACACGGGGATCAAGGTCGAGGATGTCGAGAAGATGAAGGCGGCGATGGCGGCCGCAAACAAGCCGGCCGAATTCATGATTTATCCGGAAGCCCCGCATGGCTTCAACGCCGACTACCGGGCGAGCTACCGCGAGGCCGCGGCCAAGGACGGCTGGCAGCGCCTGCAGGCCTGGTTCAAGAAAAACGGGGTCGCTTAGTAGGACCCTCACCCCGACCCTCTCCCCCGGTGCGGGAGAGGGGGCACGACACTCGCCCTCTACACCCTCTCCCGCATCGCGGGAGAGGGCTGGGGTGAGGGTCGTAGTGTCTGGTGGCTCTACACCCCGCCGACCAGCGTTGCCTTGAAGAAGTCGATGGTGCGCTGCCAGGCTTGCCTAGCGGCGCGCTCGTCGTAGCGGTCGCCGGCGGTGTCGTTGTGGAAGGCGTGGTTGACGTTCTCGTAAGTGTTGAGGGAATAGCGCACCCCCGCCGCCTTCAGCGCCTTCTCGAATTCCGGAATTCCGGCATTGATGCGCTGGTCGAGCCCGGCATAGTGCAGCAGCAGATGTGCCTTGATCTTCGGCACGTCGCTCGCGGGCGGAACCTCGCCATAGAAGGCGGTCGCGGCGGCAAGCGGTGCCGGTGCCGCGACTGCGAGCCGATTGATCACGCCGCCGCCCCAGCAGAAGCCGACCGCACCGACCTTGCCGGTGCTGCTGGCATGGCTGCCGAGCCAATTCGCCGCGGCGACGCAATCGGCCGCCGCCTTGCCGCGATCCAACGCCTCGATCTTCTGGCGCGCTTCGTCGGCATCGGCGGGGGTCCCACCCACCGGCGAGAGCAGATCGGGCGCCAGCGCCAGGAAACCTGCCACCGCCGCGCGCCGCGCCACATCCTCGATATGCGGATTGAGTCCGCGATTTTCATGAACGACGATGACCGCAGGCCAACGATTGCCGGTTTTCGGATGGGCGAGATAGGCTTTGATGGAACCGGTGGCGCCGGGATAGCTCACGCGCTCAGCGACGAGGCGCGGGTCGTTTGCCGGAATCATCTCGGCCCGCGCGTAGTTGGGTTCGAGCATCGGCAGGAGTGCCGCGGCCGCGGCGGAGCCGCCGACGAGCTTGGCGAGCCGGTCGAGGAACACCCGCCGCGGCAGCGGCGCATGGGTGTACTCGTCGTAGAGCTGGATGATGCGTGGATCCATGTCCCTGGACCTCCTCGGCGCCCTGGTTTTTGGTGATGTGGCGGAAGCCTTGGCCTTGAGCTAAGTACAAGCGGCGCTCGCGGACAAGCACTTCCGAGCCCGCTGCCATGAGCTCCCGATGACCGCCTCGCTTCGCTGCCGGCTGCTGATGATCCACAACCCCACCGCCGGACGGCGTCGGCGGCGCTACCTCGCCGCCGTTCTCGATGCGCTGGCGTGCGAAGGCTGCACCACCACGGTCATGGCCACGGAGCGGCGCGGCGATGCCGAGAGGATGGCGCGGGAAGCCGAGCGGGTCGATGCCGTGGTCGTCGCCGGCGGCGATGGGACCGTCGCCGAAGCGGCAAATGGGCTCGTCGGAAGCGCGGTGCCGCTGGCGGTCGTCCCCCTGGGCACCGCCAATGTGCTGGCGCACGAGATCGGTCTGCCGATGGCGCCGGCATCGCTCGCGCGCGCGATCGCCCGGGGTCCCTGCCGCAGCGTGCACGCGGGCGAAGCCAATGGGCGGCGCTTCATGATGATGGCCGGCGCCGGTTTTGATGCGGGCGTGGTGGAGCAGGTGAAGCCCGGTGTGAAGCGATGGCTCGGCAAGGGCGCCTATGTGCTTGCGAGCGTGACCCGTGTCCTCGCCTATCGGGAGGAGCGCTTCCGTCTCGACTTGGATGGAAGCGAGCATGAGGCCGCCTCGGTGATCGTCGCCAAGGGCCACTTCTATGCGGGCCGCTTCGTGGTGGCGCCGATGGCGAGCCTGGACGAGCCCATCTTTCAGGTGGCGCTGTTTGAGCATCCCGGTCGCTTGCCGGCGATGGCGGCGATGGCCGCCATGGCGGCGGGCCGGCTCGATTGCTTGCCGGGATTTCGCATCCTCGCAGCGCGGAGCGTGATGATCGAGGGCGACGCCGGCGCTCCGATTCAAGCCGACGGCGACATCGTCGCCAGGGTACCCGCCCGCCTCGCCATCGCCCGCGAGCCGGTGCGGTTGGTGGTTGCGGCTTAACGCCTACCTGCCGGCGACGGTCATGCCGTCGATGCGCAAGGTCGGCGCATTCGCGCCATAGCGAAAGACGAGATCGCTTGCCGGGGTCAGATTGCGGAACATCTCGGTTAGGTTGCCGGCGATGGTGACCTCGCTCACCGGATAGGACTGCTCGCCGTTCTCGATCCAGAAGCCGTTCGCACCGCGGCTGTAGTCGCCGGTGACGTTGTTGACCCCGAAGCCCATGAGGCCGGTGACGTAAAAGCCCTGCTTGATGTCCGCCATCAGTGCCTCTGGTGTGAGCGGCCCCGGCTCCAGATAGAGATTGGTGCAGGAGGGGCCCGGCGGTCCCGAGGTGCCGCGAGCGGCATGTCCCGTCGTCCTGAGGCCGAGCTGGCGCGCGGAAGCGAGGTCCAAGACCCAGGTGGTGAGCACGCCGTCGTCGACGAGCTTCTGCCGGCGGCCGCCGATGCCTTCGCCGTCGAAGGGGCGCGAGCGCAATCCGCGCGGGCGCAAGGGATCGTCGACGATGTGGATGCCGGAGGCGAAGAGGCGCTGGCCGAGCTTGTCTTTGAGGAAGCTCGTACCCCGCGCGATCGCCGGCCCGGAGATGGCGCCGCCGAGATGGCCGAGAATGCTGTTGGCGATGCGCGGATCGAACACGACTGCGACCGAGGCGGTTTCCGCCTTGCGCGGGTTTAGGCGCTTGACCGCCTTCTCGCCGGCGCGGCGGCCGACGAGCGCTGCATCCTCGAGATCCCGGGCGAACACCGCCGATGACTGGTCGTAGTCGGTTTCCATGGCGGTTCCCTGACCCGCCAGCACCGAGACGCTGATGCCGTTGCCGGTGCGCACATAGCCCGCGGCGAAGCCGTTGGTGGCGGCGAGCGCCACGCTGGTGCGGCTCCATCCGGACTCGGCGCCCTCGGAATTGGTGACGCCCGGCACCAGGAGTGCCGCCGCCTCCGCCGCGGCCGCGCGGTCGATCAAGGCCTGGGGCTCCGGCTCATCCGGGTCGGCGAGGTCGAGGTCGGGAAAAGTGCGGGCGATTTCGGCGCTATCGGCCACGCCGCAATATTTGTCTTCCGGCGCTGCGCGCGCCATGGCGACCGCGCGCTCGACCAAGGCGCTGAGCGCCCGTTCGGACAGATCGGTCGAAGAGACGATCGCTTGCCGCTTGCCGATGAGCACGCGCAAGCCGAGGTCTTGGCTTTCGGAGCGCTCGAGCATCTCCGGCTTGCCGAGGCGCTGGCGGAAGGCCAGGGACTCGCTTTGGAAGACCAGCGCGTCGGCGGTTTCGGCACCGCTCCGCTTGGCGCGGTCCAGGAGCTGGCCGAGGAGATCGAGATGTTTGGAGGCGGCGGTCGAAGCCATGGAGGGTCTTCTTGCTCGAGGGGTGAAGCCAGGGAGGACTGGCGGTTCAGGGTTACCGGCGCCGCGGCGAAACGCGCCCGCGCCTCTGGAAGGGATCGGCAGCGGCCGCCCACGCTCTGGGACGGGGCGGGGCCTGGGTCTGCCGCGCCTGCAAGCGCTGCAGCAGCCAATGCACGAGATAGGCAGTGGCAAGCCCGAGGACAACCGCGCACAGCACCGCAGACGCCGCGCGCAGGCTCAAGGAGCCGACCCAGCGCAAGGACGCCAGCAACCGGCCCGCCGCCTCGTAAGCGGCTATCAGCGCCAGCATGCCGGCCCAATTGATGCCGAGCAGGGCGCGCCAACCCGTCGCCGGCGGTGGCGGCGGGATCGCGGGGGCGCTCGGGCGAACATAGGGCGCCAGTGCGGCGGTGAGTGCCGCGGCAATGGTCGGCACGAGATAGCGGACCCACCCGCTCTGGGCGATCGGCGCATCCACCAGCCAATCCCAGGCGATGTCGAGGCTGGTCCAGCCGATGAGGACGGCGGCGCAATCGGCGAGAAGGCGCCAGCAGAAGGTGAGCACGGCTTGCATCGCGCCTATTTCCAGATCGGCTTGCCGGAGCCGGGAAGCCCGTATTCGCTCCAGCGGCGGGTCACCTGCTCGACGATGTCGTCGGCCATGCGGATCTTGCGGCCCCATTCGCGCTTGGTCTCGGGCGGCCATTTGTTGGTGGCATCGAGGCCGATCTTGCTGCCGAGCCCGCTCTCGGGTGAGGCGAAGTCGAGATAGTCGATGGGCGTGTTTTCGACAAGCGTGATGTCTCGCGCCGGATCCATGCGGGTTGCGATCGCCCACATGACGTCCTGCCAGTTCCGCGCATCGATGTCGTCGTCGACGACGATCACCCATTTCGTGTAGGTGAACTGCCTCAGGAACGACCACACCCCGAACATGACCCGCTTGGCATGGCCGGGATAGGCCTTGCGCATGCTGACGACGGCGATGCGGTAGCTGCAGCCTTCGGGCGGCAGCCAGAAGTCGACGATCTCGGGGAATTGCTGCACCAGCAGCGGGATGAACACCTCGTTGAGGGCTTGGCCCAGGACCGAGGGCTCGTCCGGCGGTCGGCCGGTGAAGGTGGAGAGATAGATCGGCTGCTGGCGCCGGGTAATGGCGCTGATGGTGAAGACCGGGAATGGCTCGACCGCGTTGTAGTAGCCGGTGTGGTCGCCATAGGGCCCCTCATCGCCATGCTCCGTCAGCGAGACATGGCCCTCGAGCACGATCTCGGCTTCCGCCGGCACCTTGAGCGGCACGCTGACGCAGTCCACCAGCTCGACGCGCTGGCCGCGCAGGAGCCCGGCGAACTGGTATTCGGAGAGGGTGTCGGGGACCGGCGTCACGGCGGCAAGAATGGTGCCCGGGTCGGCGCCGATCACGGCTGCGGCAGGGAAGGGCTCGGGGCGTTCCTTGGCCCAGCGCTGATGGTGCTGGGCGCCGCCGCGGTGACGCAGCCAGCGCATGAGCGTGGTGTTGCGGCCGGTCACCTGCAGGCGGTAGATGCCGAGATTGTAGCCGTCCTCCCGGCGCATCCCCGGTCCCCTGGTGACGATGAGAGGCCAGGTGATCAACGGCGCCGGCTCGCCCGGCCAGCAGGTTTGTATCGGCAGCGCCCCCAAGTCGATATCGCCCCCCCGCAGCACCACCTCCTGGCAGGGGGCGCGGGAGACGGTGCGCGGCTTCATCGCCATCACGGATTTGAGGAGCGGCAGCAGCTCCAAGGCCTCGCGCCAGCCGCCGGGCGGCTCCGGCTGCTTCAGGAAGGCCAAGGTCTCGCCCACCTGCCGGAGCTCCTCCGGGCGCCGGTCCATGCCCATGGCGACCCGCTCGACGGTGCCGAAGAGATTGACCAGGACCGGCATGCCGTAAGCGCGGCTCTCGGCGCCGACGACGGTCTCGAACAGCACCGCCGGGCCGCCCTCGGCCAAGAGCCGGGTTTGAATCTCGGTCATCTCCAAGACCGGCGAGACCGGTGTCGACACGCGGGCGAGCTGGCCGGCGCGTTCCAGCCGATCCATGAAGTCGCGCAGGCTGGCAAAAGGCATGGCTGGGGTTGTGACCGGGCCTAGGGGCGCTGTCAACCTGGGGTGGCCTCGCTTTATGGCATTGTTGGCATGAATGCATGGCCTTTGCAGGAAGCTTCGATGGTCTACTGGGTCATTGGCGGCGAATATACCGGCACGGACTTCAAGACGCTCATCCCCGGAGCCAAGGAAGAGCGCCTCGGCCCGTTCGCCTCGTTGCGGGACGCCAAGGACGCGTGGGCGTCGCGGGCCTTTGCCACGGTCGACAGCGCGCATATCCGCTACCGCATCTTCGCTGAGAAGGACGGCAAGATGCGCCAGACCAAAGTCTCCCGCTCCAAGCGATCTTCCAAATCCAAGGATGTCGGCACGAGATAGCGCGCTACCTCTTCCAGCCCGTGCTGCGGCCGGTAGGCGCGACCCGGATCGCCCATCAGCACCAGGGCGCCGGCCGCCGCGTTTCGCCTCAGCCAGGAAATCACCCGCTCGGCCATCGGCCGCTCGTAGCAGAGGTCGCCGGCAAGGATCAGCGACCAGGCGCCCGGCGGATCGTCGAGCACGTCGCGCACCAGCACCTCGACGGCGACCCTATTGGCGCCGGCGTTGAGGCGGATCGCGGTTGCAGCGAAGCGGTCGATCTCGCTCAAGCTGACGGCAGCACCGAGCTTGGCGGCGGCGATGCCGGCGACCCCGCCGCCGGCGGCGAGGTCGAGCACGCTTTGTCCACGCACGGTCTCCGGGTGATCGAAGAGATAGCGTGCCAGCGCCTGTCCGCCGGGCCAGGCGAAAGCCCAGTAGGGGGGTGGCAAGCCGGAGGCCTCCAGGCTTGCTTCGGTCGCCTGCCAGAGCGGCACGACCTCGCTCGCCAGATAAAGCCGGAGCTCCGGCACCAGGGCGGCGACGGCGAGCGCGGTCTGGCTCAGCACGAAATCCTCCGGGTCCTGGGTGGCACCCACCCGGCTCATCCGCCCCAGAAGCCGCCGAGGATCGTGCCCAGGGTCACGATCAGGCCGAAGTCGCGGTTGCTCTTGAACTTGGCGAGGCAGTCGGCGGGATCGTCGATGTCGAGGCTTGCCACCTGCCATATGAGATGCAGCCCGCCCAAGGCGAGGCCGGCGTTGAACGGCCAGCCGCTTCCTGCGGCCTGCCCCGCGGCCGCCAGCAGCGTGAGCGTGGCAAGATAGAAACCCGCAAGCCAGGGACGGGTCCGCGTGCCGAGCAGCAGCGCCGTGGATTTGACGCCGATCAGCGCATCGTCGGCCTTGTCCTGGTGCGCGTAGATCGTGTCGTAGCCGAGGGTCCAGCAGATCCCCGCCGCGTAGAGCAGGAGGGAGGGTGTGCCGATGCGGCCATGGATCGCAACCCAGCCCATGAGCGCCCCCCAATTGAACGCCAGGCCCAGCACCAGCTGCGGCCAGTAGGTCACGCGCTTGGCCAAGGGATAGACGACGACGACGAGCATTATGGCCAAGCCGGTCACGATCGCCGGCCAATCGAGCTGCATGAGCACGGCGAACCCGATGAGGAGGAGCAGGCTGAGAAAGGCAAAGGCGCCCTTGAGGCCGATCGCGCCCGAAGCGAGCGGGCGGCTCTGGGTGCGCTCGACCAGACGGTCGATGTCGCGGTCGGCGAGATCGTTGATGACGCAGCCGGCGGCGCGCATCACCACCGCACCCAGGGCGAACAGCAGGAAGAGGCCCCAGGCCGGCGCTCCCGGGCTCGCCAGCGCCACCCCCCACCAGCAAGGCAGCAGCAAGAGCCAGGTGCCGATCGGCCGGTCGAGCCGTGCCAGGCGCGCATAGGGGCGCAGCGCTTTGGGCAGAAAACGGTCGACCCAGTCGCCGACACGAATGTCCGAGACGGTTCCGGGACTTTGGGTCATCGGCTAATCTTCCGGTGATGCAGGAGAAAGTCAAAGCGCGGCTCTATGTCGACCGCGACCTGGCCGACGGCTCGGCGGTCGGTCTCGGGGCCGAGCAGGCGCATTACCTGCGCAACGTGCTGCGCGTCGAGGCCGGTGCCGATGTGGCGCTGTTCAACGGTCGCGATGGCGAGTGGCGTGGGCATGTCGATGGCATCGGCAAGGGTTGGGCCTCGGTGCAGCTGGTGGTGCAGGTCCGGCCCCAGGCGGCCGAATCCGACCTCTGGCTGGTCTTCGCCCCGGTCAAGCGCACGCGCATCGATTTCGTCGTCGAGAAGGCGACCGAGCTCGGCGTCTCGGCGCTGTGGCCGGTCTTCACCCGCTACACCCAGATGACGCGGGTCAACCTCGAGCGGCTCAAAGCGACCGCGGTGGAAGCAGCCGAGCAGTCGGAACGGCTGACCGTGCCCGAGCTCTTGGAGCCCGTCGCGCTCGCCGAAGCGATTCAGCGCTGGCCCGCGGGGCGGCGGCTCATCGTCTGCGACGAGCGTGGCGGAGCGCCGCCGATGGTCCAGGCGCTCGACGGATTCCGGCCGCCGGCCGCCATGCTCATCGGCCCGGAGGGCGGCTTCGCCGACGGCGAGCTTGACGATCTCGCCAAACTCGACTTTGTTAGCCGCGTCGGTCTCGGCCCCCGGGTCCTACGGGCGGATACGGCGGCGATCGCGGCCCTGTCGATTTGGCAGGCGCTGGTGGGCGACTGGCGCGGTGTGTCGAGTTCTCGGCCCCGCTGATCGTCTATACCCGTCTCAACGAACCGCTCCCAGTCAAGAGAATCGGATCACCCGGTATGTCTCGTCCTCCCGAATCGCGTGGCGCCCCGATCACCGATAAGAAACAGCTCGTCGAATACCTCGAGCAAGGCTCGAAGCCGCGCGAGAAGTGGCTCATCGGCACCGAGCATGAGAAGTTCGCCTTCCGGCTGAAGGATCTTCGGCGCCTGCCCTATGAGGGCCCGGACGGGATCGGAGCCGTGCTCAAGGGCCTGATGCGGTTCGGCTGGGAACCGATCGAGGAGAACGGCAACGTCATCGCGCTCGCCAAGGGTGCGTGCGCCATCACGCTCGAGCCGGGCGGGCAGTTCGAGCTGTCCGGCGCGCCGTTGCCGACCATTCATGCGACCTGCGATGAGCTGCAGGAGCACCTGGACCAGGTGCGCCAAGTCGACCGGGAGCTCGGCACCGGCATGCTGGGCCTTGGCTTCGATCCGAAATGGCGGCGCGAGGACATCTCGTGGATGCCCAAAGGCCGCTACAAGATCATGCGGGCTTATATGCCAAAGAAGGGCAAGCTCGGCCTCGACATGATGACCCGCACCTGCACGGTGCAGGTCAACCTCGATTTCTCCGACGAGGCCGACATGGTGCGGAAGTTCCGCGCCAGCCTGGCCCTCCAGCCGATCGCCACGGCCTTGTTCGCGAACTCGCCGTTCACCGAAGGCAAGCCCAACCGCTATCTCTCCTACCGCAGCCACATCTGGACCGACACCGATCCCGACCGCTGCGGCATCTTGCCCTTCGTGTTCGAGCCCGGCATGGGTTTCGAGCGCTATGTGGATTGGCTCCTCGATGTGCCGATGTATTTCGTTTACCGCGACGGTCGCTACATCGACGTCTCGGGCAAGTCGTTTCGCGAGTTCATGGCGGGCAAGTACCACAATCTCGTGGGCGATGAGCCGCGGATCACCGATTTCATCGATCACATGACCACGGCCTTCCCCGAGGTCCGGCTCAAGCGCTTCCTCGAGATGCGCGGCGCCGATGGCGGGCCCTGGCGGCGACTGTGCGCGCTGCCGGCACTGTGGGTGGGGTTGCTCTATGATCAGGCCGCGCTCGACGCCGCGGTCGATCTGGTCAAGGACTGGACGCTTGCCGATCACGAATTGCTCAGGCGCGAGGTGCCGCGCACCGCGCTCAAGACCAAGTTCCGTGGACGCAGCGTCGGCGAGGTGGCGAGCGAGGTCCTGCGCATCGCCCGCGCCGGCCTCAAGGCCCGCCATGCTCTCGATCGCGGCGGCAGCGACGAGACCGGGTTCCTCACCACCCTCGAGGAGATCGCCCAGAGCGGCCGCACGCCGGCCGAAGAGCTGCTGGAGGCCTTCCACGGCCGTTGGAAAGGTTCGGTCGATCCGGCCTTTAGCGAGTACGCATACTGAGGCCGAGCGCGCGTGCTAGGGTTCTCGACAGTTGGAGGCATTCGATCGCAAGCCGGCCCTGAAGGGAGCGGAGAGGATGGAGCCGAAACAGCGCAGCCATCACGATATGGGCGGCCTCCCGGCGGGTGCCGTCGAGCAGGGCGAGCACGACTACGCCCTTTGGGAAAAGCGGGTGGATGCGCTCATGCTGCTGTTGTCCGACCGTGAGCGGAACCTGATGCGGGTGGATGAGCTCCGGCGCAACATCGAGGCGATCGGACCCGATGCCTATGACCGCATGGGCTATTACGAGCGCTGGATCACCTCCATCGCCTCGACCTTACTGCAGCGGGGCGTCATCACCGCCGACGAGCTCGGCCGCAAGCTGGCCGAGATCGAGGCGCGAGAGAACCGGGCATGACCCGGGGGTGGCCTTTAGGAGAGGGTGAGGATCACCCCCTCCTTGAAACCTCCCCGCGCTTTCGGCCCGGAGACCGTGTCAGGGTGCGGGCTGCCGATCCCCCGGGCCACATCCGCACGCCGTGGTACATCCGCGGCCATGTCGGCGAGATCGAGCGCGTTTGCGGGCTGTTCGCCAATCCGGAGGAGCTCGCCTACAACCGCCACGGCCTGCCGAAGCGGCCGCTCTACCGCGTGCGGTTTCGCCAGCAGCAGGTGTGGCCCGGCTACACCGGGCCGGCGCATGACACAATCGACGTCGAGATCTACGAGCATTGGCTGGAAGAGGCGAGGTCATGACCCAGCATCAGCACGGCCACGATCACGATCATCCGCATCCGACGCGACCGGACCAGGATGGTCCGCTGACCTATCATCAGCGGCTGGAGACCGCCATTCGCGAGCTCCTCATCGCCAAGGGCATCGTCACGCCGGAAGAGATCCACCGCGCCGTCGAGGCGATGGATGCGCGCTCTCCGGCCCAGGGTGCGCGCATCGTCGCCCACGCCTGGAGCGATCCCGCCTATAAGCGGCGTCTCATGACCGAGGGCGGCAAGGCGGTGACCGAGCTTGGCATTGAGGTCGGCGCCTACAAGCTCATCGTGGTGGAGAACACCGAGCGCGTGCACAATCTCGTTGTCTGCACGCTCTGCTCCTGCTATCCCCGCGCGATCCTGGGCCTGCCGCCGGACTGGTACAAGAGCCGCGCCTATCGCAGCCGCGCCGTCAGCGAGCCGCGCGCGGTCCTGGCCGAGTTCGGCACGCACATTCCCGACGACGTCGAGGTCAGGGTGCATGACTCGACGGCGGACATGCGCTACCTGGTGCTGCCGAAGCGCCCGAAGGGGACGGATAACTGGCCCGAGGAGCGCCTGGCCGATATCGTAACCCGCGACACCATGATCGGCGTGAGCGAACCCAGCATCGATTGACAGCGTGGCCGGACGCAGCCGCGGCAGCGGCGTCTCGGACACATCAATTCCCCGGCGCCGCCTCCTGCCTGGCGAAGACGAAAAGCTCGCCGGCCACCTCGGCCGCACCCTGGCGCCGTAGGATCGCCGGTCGCTGAGCCAACGGGCCGAAGCCGGCGGCGGCAGCAACCTCTTTCACATAGTCCGGGTGGTGGGCATAGCGCAGGCCGTCATGCAGCGTGTAGCCCGGAGCCGCCGAGGCTTCGGTGGAGCAAGCGAACAATCCACGGTGCTTCAGCGTGCGGCCGACGGCGGCGAACACGCCCGCCAGATCGCCGAAATAGTTGAGGACGTCGCTCGCCATCGCCAGATCGAACCGCCCAGGAGGCTGGTGCGCCAGCGCCTCCATGATGTCGCCTTCGATGAGCTCGGCATAGATGCCGCGGCTGCGGGCTTGGGCAAGCATGGCCGGTGAGAGGTCGATACCCGTGAGCCGGCCTTCATAGGCAGAGAGCGCCAAGCCGGAGAGTCCGGTGCCGCAGCCGAGATCGAGAATGTCCATGTCCCGCTTCGGCGGCAGCAATTCACGCAGCATCTCGGCCAGGAGTGCGGGTGTTGCGTAACCGAGCTTGTCGATGAGATGGCGATCGAATTCGGTGGCGTACTTGTCGAAGAGGCCGCGAACATAAGCCGCGGGCGGCCGCGTCGGCGCTTCGCCTTCGAGTGCGGCCAGGAGAAAGCGCGCTTCGGCGAGGCTGGGGTCGATCGCCAGCGCCGCCCGGCAGGACGCGATCGCGGCAGGAGGGTCCCAGCGCTTCAAGGCATGGGCGCGCCCGAGCCTGGCGACCGCGTCCTTTGCATCGAGGCTTGCCGCGCGGCCGAAGGAAGCCGCCGCCGATCGGCCGGCGCCGCCATCCACCAGCGAGCCCAAATTGCGATGCGCCATCGCCGAAGCGGGCCCGAGAGCGACGGCCCGGCGGAAGTTCCGGACCGCCCAGCCGGCGTTCCCCGCGGCGGCGAGAGCGCTGCCAAGATTCACGTGATAGATGACCGCGTCCGGTCGACACCGGAGCGCTTCGTTCAGAAGGTCGATGGCCCGCTGCTGATCGCCGCGCTGATGCCAGATCACGCCCAGAAGGTTGAGGGCCTCGGCGTTGCGCGGCTCGCGGTCCAGCACATGCTCGTAGTGCTCGGCAGCCTCGCTAAGCCTTCCGGCCTGGTGCAGGGCCAATCCAGCCGTCAGAAACTCCCGCCGGTCTGCGCGCTTCGCGGCCTCGCGCGCCTCGCGGCGCTTTTGCTGGCGGGTCAACAAGCTCTACGGGACCTGTTATCGACTGCAGCGGGAGCTTAGACCGTCGGCCGCATCGGGCAAATCGCGGGACCGGGGAGGGTCGGGGAGGGGGTGCGCCGCACGTCGGTCCGCACGTCGCGGCCCCGACCCCAAAGTCCCCCCCCCCCCCGGGGAGGGTCGGGGAGGGGATGAATTTCTTCGTTTACGACACGACGACGCTGGCGTCGGAAAAATGCTTCTGCTAAAATTGTCGAAAAATTATTTCAAAATTGTGTTTATTGCGCATCTGGGGGCAGCAGGGCATGTTGAGCGACGACGAGCTCAAGAGAGAAATCTCTGACATTGACGCGAAACTGGAAAGCCAAAGCGCTTGGCTGACCCCGCGCTTCCGCAGCGGCTTGCTGGCGGCGCGCGAGGTCCTGGTCAACGTGCTGGACCGCCGCAAGGCGCCCTGGCCGGCGCTGTTTCCGAGGGCCCCGGCACCGCCCGCTCCGCCGCGCGAACAGCGCAGCCGGCATCCGGCCATGCACATCGTCGGGCAGTCCTGACCCTTCGGCCGTAGGCGCAGGGGAGGGGCCATGCCGTCCATGGCCCCCGTGTGCCTAAGGGCGGCGCTCAGTCCCCCGTTCGGGAGCGGGTCAAATCTCTATGGAGAGCTTGTTGCCGCGGCGGCGCGGAGTCTGCTCGGTCCGCTCGCTGGTACCGCTCGGCGCCGCCTCCACATCCCCCGTTTCGGCGTCGACCCCGCGATTGTCCGGGTTTGCAGCCTTGCCGCCTTCCTTGCCGCGGCTGGCGCCGGTGATGGCCCTGGTGGTCTGAGCCGCAATCGGCTGTTGCGGGGCAACGACCAAGAGCTCCGGACGGCCCTGGGGTGTGGCCGTGGGCGGAACGAACGGCAGGGGCGGTGGGATCACGATGCCCATAAACAAAATGTGAACCCAGAACGATTCGCAGTCAACTGTCGCGTGAACCGAAGTCCACTTGAAAAGCGGCGAAGACAACCAAAGTACCGGAGTGCCAGGCGCCCAATAGGGTCTGGCGTCCCTGTCTAAGTGCATTCGGCCCATTCCGGGCGAATGCTCCACCATGTTGCTCATCAGGAGGATATGGCTATGTTGAGCTTTGATTTCTCGCCGCTTTTCCGCTCCACCGTGGGTTTCGACCGGCTCGTCGACTTGATCGACAGCGCCAACCAGGCCGACGCCGGCAGCGGCTATCCGCCCTACAACATCGAGCGCACCGGCGACGACAGCTACCGGATCACGCTGGCGGTGGCTGGCTTCGATGCAGCCGAGGTTTCGATCACCGCCCAGGCCAACAGCCTGGTCATTGCCGGCAAACGCAATGACGATTCGGGCGAAGGCAGCTATTTGCACCGTGGTATTGCCGGGCGTGCCTTCGAGCGTCGCTTCCAGCTCGCCGACCACATCAAGGTGACCGACGCCAGCTTGGCGAACGGCCTTTTGAAGGTCGATCTCGTGCGCGAGGTCCCGGAGGCGATGCGGCCGCGCCAGATCCCGGTCCAGACCAAGCTCGAGAAGGCCTCGATCGCCGATAAGGCGGCGGCCTAACCGTCAGCGGGCCGGGTTCAAATCCGGCCTGGAGCAGCGGGCCGCTCCGGAGGCATCCGGGGCGGCCCGCGCCGTTTTCACTGGGCGGCTTGCTCGACCAGGCGCCCGCCGCCATTGGCGAAGGCCAGCTCGCGAGCGTGGAAGGCGCGCAAGGTGGAGCGGTGGCCGACGCTGACCAAGGCCGTATGCGCCAAGCGCTGGCGCAGCAGCCGGTAGATCTCCGCTTCGGCGGACTCCTCCATGGCCGAGGTCGCCTCGTCCAAAAAGAGCCAGTCCGGGCGATGCAAGAGTGCCCGCGCGACCGCGAGGCGCTGCTGCTCGCCGCCGGACAGGATCTGGCCCCAGTTCTCGGAGCGCTCGAGCGCGCCCGCGAAACGCTCGAGCCCGCAGGCCTGGAGAACCTCTCGCAGCGCGTCGTCATCGGCCTCGAGGCCGCCCGGAAACAGCAGCGCACTGCGCAGGGTGCCCAGCGGCAGATAGGGCTTCTGCGGCAGGAAGAGGAGGCGTTGGCCGGCCGGGACGGTGATCTTCCCCCGGCCGAAGGGCCAGATCCCGGCGATCGAGCGCATCAGGCTCGATTTGCCGGAGCCCGTGGGCCCGGTAATGAGCACGCTCTCTCCCGCGGCGAAGCGGAAGCGGAGGTCGCTGACGAGCGGCCGTCCGTCGGGAAGCTGGATCTGGAGATCCTCGAGCCCGATCTCCGCCGGCTTCCCGTCGCTCGCCCGCGTGACGGTGATTCCCGGGTGCCGTGCAGCCTCTTCGATCTCGTCGAGCGTCTGCAGGAAGCCGGTCAAGCGGTTCACGACCGCTCGCCAGTCGGCAATGGTGGTGTAGGAATTGACGATGAAGGAAACGGCGCCCTGCACCTCACCGAAGGCGCTAGCGACCTGCATCAAGCCGCCGAGCTGGATCTCCTTCGCAAAATAACGTGGCATGGCGACGACGAAGGGAAAGATGATCGCGACTTGATTGTATCCGGCGGTGAACCAAGTCAGGCGCTTTTGCCGGCTCATGATCTGGCGGAAATTGCCGACGACATAGGTGAAGGCATTGCTGAGGCTCGCCTCCTCGCTTGCCTCGCCGCGGTAGAGGGCGACACCTTCCGCGTTCTCGCGAAGGCGCACGAGCCGGAAGCGGAAGTCCGCCTCAAAGCGCTGCTGGTCGAAGTTGAGCTTGACCAGCGGGCGACCGATGTAGTGGGCGAGGCAAGTTCCGAGAGCCGCATAAATGAGCGCTGCCCAGCACATATAGCCGGGAATCACGATGGTGCCGATCCCCGGTATCGGCAGCGGAGCGCTCCCCGACAGATCCCAGAGGATCACGATGAATGAGATCAGGGTGACGGCGGAGCTGAGCAAGCCGAGCGAGAGGCTGAGTGTGGTGGCGACGAACTGCTGGATGTCTTCCGAGATGCGCTGGTCCGGGTTGTCGGTCCCCTTCCATACGGTTTGCAGGCGATAGTAGGCGGAGTCCTTGAGCCACTCTCGCAGGAACCGGTGCGTCAGCCAGCGGCGCCAGCGGATCTGCAGCATTTGGTTGAGATAGATTCGGTAGACCGCGATTGCGATGAAGGCTGCGGCAAGCCCGGCGAACACCAGCAGCTCGTGGAATGCCGCCGCCTCATCGAGCTCCTGTAGCGCGTTGTAGAAGCGGTTGTTCCACTGATTGAACAGAACGCTCACATAGACTTGGGCGAGGTTTAGCGCGACCACCACAGCAAGCAGGCCACGTCCGGCCCAGCGCTCTTCGGACCACCAATAGGGGCCGGCGAGGCGCCAGAAATAACCGAGGAAGCTCTGGGTCGATTGCGCCATTGGGCGACACTCCTGGATACGGCCAAGCGGCGGACCATCAAGCGGGATCGTGGCATTAGCGAGGCAAGTCTAGCCTCCGCAGACGGCCGGATACAAAAGCACGCCAGACGCCGCGGATGGAGCGACGCGGGGCGGATTGCCTCCTCCGTCGCCTGCATCCTATGGTCGCCCCATGCCCACCACCGCCGCCTTCGCCGGCATCTACCCCATCGTCTACGGCTTCTTCGACCGCGAGGGGCGTCCGGATCGCGCCCAGATGCGCCGTCAGGTCGAAGGCTTGCTCCGCCACAAGCCCCACGGCATCGCCATGCTCGGGCTCGCCACCGAGACCGGCAAGCTGCAGGTGCAGGAGCGCCGCCAGATCATGGAATGGGTGGCCGAGGACGTCGCCGGCCGCGTGCCTCTGGCCGTCACCGTGGCCGAGCCCAGCGTCGCCGGACAGGCGGAATTCATCGCCGCCGCCAAAGGGCTCGGCGCGAGCTGGGTGATTCTGCAGCCGCCGCCGGTGGCGGGCTTGGCCGAGAGCGAGTATCTGAGGTTCTTCGGCGCCGTCGCCCAACGCAGCCAGCTCCCGCTCGCCATCCAGAACGCCGCGCAATATATCGGCATCGGCCTCTCCAACGCCGGATTGAAGACGCTCAACCGCAATCATCCGAATGTGGCGCTGCTCAAGGCAGAGGCGCCGGCGCTGGCGATTCGGCGCTTGATCGAGGAGTGCGACGGCGTCTTTGGCGTCTTCAACGGGCGGGGCGGCCTCGAGCTCACCGACAATCTCCGCGCCGGTTGCGTCGGCATGATCCCCGCACCCGAGTGCTTCGACGTGCAGGTGCGGATCTATGAGCTGATGAAGACGAGGCGAGCCGAGGACGAGACCGAAGCCGAGCGGTTGTACCGGGAGATCTTGCCGTTGATCACCTTTCTCATGGCCTCGCTCGACACCTTCCTCTGCTACGGCAAGCGGCTGACGGCGCGTCGCCTCGGCATCGCCGAGGTCTTCGATCGCGCGCCGGCGCAAGCCCCGACCGAATTCGGTCTGGCCATGCTGGAGCGGTTGAGCCGCGACCTCCGCCCGTTCTGAGCGGACGATTTCCCGCCCCTTGATGCGTCAACAGAATTTTTTTGGCCTTTGTGGGTCTCGGGACGAGATTCGCTATAGGCAGGGGGAAAGTTTGGTTTTAATCTCATCGATGTGGACGGGAGTGGCGACGGGCAGAGGCAGGTGCCGACGTTCCGGCAGACCCGTGCAGAGGTGGCGATAGCCACCACTCACTCTTTCCGCAACCTTCCAAAAGGGGGTTTTATGAGATGCCCAACCTGCCACGGTTTCGGTCTGTAGCAGACCTTCTGGGCGTTGATCGCCCCTCCGATCCCGTTCATTGCATTCGTCCCGCCATCATCGAGGCGGCAGCGCGCACGCTCCTGAGAGAATTCCCGGGTGCGGTCGCCTATGCGGTGAAGGCGAATCCTTTGCCGATCGTGCTGGAGACGCTGTTCCAAGCGGGTGTGCGGCATTTCGACACCGCCTCGCCGGCGGAGATTCGCCTGGTGCGGGGTATGTTCGGCGACCAGGCCACGCTCTACTACAACAACCCCGCCAAGAGCCGCGATGCGATTCGCGAGGCCTATGGGGTAGGCGTGCGTCGGTTCAGCGCCGACTGCGCCGCCGAGATTGACAAGATTCGCGATGTGCTTCCCGCCGATGAGGCGGTGGTGATCGCGGTTCGGATGATGACGCCGCCGGGGACCGCCGTCTTCAACCTTTCGCGGAAGTTCGGCGCCGATCCCGCCGACGTGCCGGCGTTGCTGAAGCGGGTGAGAGATCACGGCTTCAAGCCGGCGCTCTGCTTCCATGTCGGCTCGCAATGCGTCGAGCCGGCGATGTTCGATCGCGCCTTCCAGCTGACCAACCGGGTCATCGAGGAGGCAGGAGTCGCTCTCGACCACCTCAATGTCGGCGGCGGCTTCCCCACGGCCTATGCCGGCGAGAAGGTGCCGCCGCTTCGCGCCTTCATCAGGGCGATCAAGCTCGGGCGGCCCGACCTTCCCTTGGTCTGCGAGCCGGGAAGGGCGCTGGTTGCCGAGGGCAACTCGGTCTTGACGCAGGTCACGCTCCGCAAGGCAAACGCGCTCTATATCAACGACGGCGTATTCGGCAGCTTCATGGAGATCCCCTACGGCAAGGATCGGTTGATGCTGCCGGCGCGGCCGATTCGTCCGGGCAAGGGGTTCCGCAGCCGGACCAAGTCCTACACCATCTACGGGCCGACCTGCGACGGCAACGACGTGCTGCCCTATCAGGTGCGGTTGCCCGAGGACATGCGCGAGGGCGACTACATCGAGTTCGACCGGATCGGCGCCTACGGCATCTGCATGGCCACCACCTTCAACGGCTTCACGCCGAGCGCGGTCGTGGTGATCGAGGACGCCGACGCGGTCGAGCTACCCACGCCCATGGTCATGGCCGAGGTGGCGTAGCGCGCCCGTATGAGGATTGCGGGCTTACAGTCCGCAGAGCTTGTCCGGGCCGAGATCGAAGTGCAGGTGGTCGGCGTGCGAGCGGTCGTAGTTCGGCGTCAGCGTCGCCCGGAAGACCTTGCAGGCACCCTCAGCCACGTCCTTCAGGAAGGCCGTCGCCGCACCGCGACCGCGCCAGTCGCGGCCGACCAGGATGCGCCGCCCATCGGCTAGGTCGAAGCCGGTCACATCGATGGCATCGGCGTAGGCGTGCTGGCTCAGCCTGCCGGTGCCGTAGACGCGCCGGCATTGGTAGCTCGAGACCTGCTGCACCTTGACCACGGGCTGGCCCAGATGGCGGCGCGCCGCGGGCTGCAGGACCTCCTCGGTGAACCGGGAGAAGGCGAGCGCCATCGGACAGGCAAGCGTGGCGGGGCGGTTGAACGGGATCGGCGAGGCGGTGATGCGAACCGCCTCATCGAAACCGCAGCCTTCGCGGGTGCGAACGGGCTGGATCGGTTCGAAAGCGACACCCGATTCGGTGAGCGCCGCCTGGCACTGGGCGAAGGCGCCGGGATTGAAGGGAACGGCGACAGGGGCTGGCACGTCCCGGGAAGCGCACGCCGCCAGCCACAAGAGCGCAGCAAGGATTGCCCAGTCTCGGCCCGCTCTGCCCCCCATGCCTGTCGCCCGTCACCGTCGCGGCGTCGCCCAGACAGAGGATAGCAGAGCGCGCCGCCACCGGCATGGCAGCGCACTCGGAAATCGGCATGGAGGGCCTCGCAGCTTACGGCGGATCGAACCCGCTCGCCTTGAACGCCGGGGCCATCTCAGCCGAGCGAAGCAGCCGCAGCAAGGCGCGGGCGGCCTCCGGGGAGGTCGACTTTGCGGCAAGGCCCGCCGTGTAGATCGTCCTCAGCTGCAGCTCGTCCGGCAGCGGCCCCGCGAGGTCGACGCCTTTGACCGGCATGATCTCGCTGATCTGTCCGGCGCCGAGCACAATTTCGCCGCGGGCAACCGCCTCCATCGCGCCGGCGCCGTCGGGATAGAGCTTGAGCTTGTTCTTGAGCGCGTCGGCGATGCCGATCTGCTGCAAGAGCTTGGCGAAGTAGATGCCCGTCGTGGCACCCGAGGCGGCATCGGCCATTCCCAGCGACGGGGCATCGAGCAAGGTCTGCTTGAAGTCCGCCGCGGTGGCGATCGACGGTCGCTTGGCTCCCGATCGCACCGCCACGCCCAGCCGAACCACACCGAGATCGGTGCGGCTGCCATCGGCGACGAGCCCGCGCTTCATCAGATCGTCCAGCTGCGAGGGCGGCACGATCACGATATCGACCGGCTCGCCGGAAATGACCTTGTCGCGCATCGCCCCGGCCGTGCCGAAGACGAAGCGAACATGATTGCCTGTGGCCTTCTCGAAGCTGCTCGGCACCTCGGCCACGGCCGATCGGACCGCCGCCGCGCTCAGCACCACGAGATCGGCCGCCTGGCCCGGTTCGGTAATGGCGATTGTCAGCGTTGCCACGCCGGCCAGCACGAACGATCTCATGGCGCTACTCCCTGCAGAGCTCGAGCGGTTTTGCCCGTTGTCATTGCGGCGCGAAGACGGCGATACAGCCGCAGCCGCCCTTGGAGGTGCCCATCGGCACGAGCACGCGGTTGCCGGCCTGGCTCACCGCGACCGAATGCGGATTGCCGCCGCCGAGCTTGATGCTTTGCACGAGGGTGTTCGACTTCGCATCGATCACTCCCAGCACGGGCCCGCCCTTCATCGCCCGCGAGGCGGTGTAGTACTGGCCAGCCTTGGGATTGTAGGCGACCATATCGGCCGCGCCGATCCCGGGAATGGACTTCACCACCGCGCCGGTATTGGCATTGATCACGACGATGACCGACGGCAGGCCATCTTCGCCGCCGGCGTTGCAGCCGATCACGAGATTGGCGCCGGGGCCGCGGGCGAGCCCGGCGGGAATGCAACCGTCGACCGGCAGCATCTTCACCAGCCGGCCCTTGCGCGGATCGATCACCGCCACGCCGCCCTTGCCCTTCTGGCCTTTGAGCTCGGGCACGGACATGTAGAACATGCCGTTGGGCGGGTAATACACCGGCTGCTCGATGCCGTCGGATGCGTCGGGCAGCGGAATCTTGGCGAGAACTTTGTAGCCGGGCTTGTTCGAGATGAGCGTCGCGAAAGGCGGCTCATCGGCATTGTTGGCGACGATGACGATGTCGTCCTTGGGATCATAGGCCATCTCATCGACGCGCTTCTTGCCGCCGGTCGACACCGTGGCGACGATCTTGTTGGTCTTGAGGTCGATCACTTTGGCGGTGCTGTTGCCATCACCGGCCCAGGCATTGCCGCCGGCGACGAGCACGCCATCCGGACCGGAGTCGGCGTTGCTCTTCTGCGCGCCGGTGAAGCCCGGAATGCGCGCTAGGAGCTTACCGGACTTGACGTCAAATATGTCGACCGATGCGTTCGAGCGATCGGCGAAATACAGGCGATTGGTTCTTTGGTCGACAAAGGAGATGTCGAAGTTGTCGAGCGGCGTGCCCGGGACGGCGATGGTACCGACTTGCTTCAGCTCGCGCGCATTCGCGGCGCCGGCAATCACCAAGCCCGCAAGAGCGGCGCCAAGAGACAGCGCGGTTCTGACCGACATGACGTCCTCCCGTTTCGTTGGCCTCGCTCCGAGGCGGCATTTCTACAAAGCGATCTACGCATCGATGCCGGGTTCGTTCGTCGACGCCCGGCACCTTGTGTCCCGCCGCATCAGTCGAGCCAGCGGTCGATGCGGTCGCGCAGACGATACCAGCTTCCCACCAGGGGAAGAAACCAGGGGCGGCCGCGGTAAAGCAGATTTGATGGGAATTTGAGGCCATCGAAGGCCGAGGCCTGGTTGCTGGTGCCCAGGATCTTGAGCGCGACCTGATGGCCAAGATGGGTGTTCATGACCACACCCGAGCCGTTGCAGCCCATGCAGTAATGCATGCCCTCGGCGATGCCCATATGCGGCAGCATGTCGAAGGTGAAGGCGACATTGCCGTTCCAGGCATGGCTGATGCGGGTACCGGCGAGCTGCGGGAAGACGCCCAGCATGTAACCGTGGAGCCTGGGGGCGGCGCTCACCGCGTCGACCGAGCGGAAGCTCGCCCTGCCGCCGAACAGCACACGCCTGCCGTCGGGCGACAGCCGGTAGTAATAGAGCACCCGCTTGGTATCTGCGATTACCCGGCCCCTCGGGATGAGCGCCTGGGCGCGATCGGCATCCAGCGCTTCCGTGGCGATGATATAGCTCGCGACCGGGATGAGGCGGCGCCGGAACCACGGCGTCAGCTTGCCGGTATAGCCATTGGTCGCGATGACGATCTCGCGCGCGCGGACCGCTCCGCTGGGTGTGGTGAGGGTGAAGCCGCCGCGGCTGCCGGCAAGCGCGCTCACCGGCGTCTTCGATAGGAGCCGGGCCCCGGCGCGCTCGCAGGCGGCGACCAATCCCTGGTGAAACTTGCCCGGATGCAGGCCACCGGCACGGTACACGAGCATGCCGCCGCGGTAATAGTCGCTGGCGATCTCTTCACGCTGATGCGCCTCGGGCACCATCTCGATTCTTTGGTTCGTGGTCCGAGCGATCCGCTCGGCGCGACGCTCGAGCTCGGCATAGTGACGCCGGCTATGGGCGCCGACGAAACGGCCGCTGCGGCGGTAGTCGCAGTCGATGCCCTCGCGCTCGATCAAGGTCTCGAGATGCGTATAGGAGGCCGAGGCCTCGTCCAAGAGCGCCTGCGCCCGCTCGGGCCCGAGCGTCTCCGCCAGCTCCTTGCCCTTCGCCAGGTTGATGCCGGCAGAGACCATGCCGCCGTTGCGCGAGGAGGCGCCGTAGCCCAGCGCCTCGGCCTCGAATACCGTGCAGTCGACTCCTTGGCGCCTGAGCTCGAGCGCAGCCGACAATCCGGCATAGCCGCCGCCGACGATCGCAACCTCGGTCGCTTCGGGTAGGGACGGTGTCTCGAGCACCGTCGGCGCCGCCGCCTCCCACCAGAATGGGCTCGCCTTGAAGCCGGGCGCGAAGATGCCGGAGCCAGTCATCGCGGCAGTCTGACGAAGCGGTTGGGTGGCGTCAAAGCCCTAGGCAATTGCCCTCGATCGCCAGTTCGGGAATGATGCGCCACGCATTTCGAGGACGAAGAAGGGCGAGCATGAACCAGATCGACTTGAAAGGCCGGGTCGCGGTGGTGACTGGCGGTGCCCGCGGCATCGGCTATGCCGTGGTTGAGCGGTTCCTCGCCTCGGGCGCCGCCGTCAGCCTCTGGGACATGGATGAGAGCGCGCTTGCCGATGCCGCCAAGTCATTGGGCCAATCCGAGCGTGTCGACACCAGGAAAGTCGACGTCACCAGCGAGTCGGCCGTCGCGGCGGCTGCCGGCGCGCTCGAAGCCTCGCGAGGCTCGGTCGATATTCTCGTCAACAACGCCGGCGTTACCGGCGGCAACAAGAAAACCTGGGAATACGATCCGGCCGAATGGCGCCAGGTGTGCGAGATCAATCTCATCGGCCCGTTCATCTGCTGCCGCGCGGTGATCCCCGGCATGGTCAAGCGCGGCTATGGCCGCATCGTGAACGTCGCCTCGGTCGCCGGCAAGGAAGGCAATCCCAACGCCTCGGCCTACAGCGCCTCCAAGGCGGGCCTCATCGGCTTGACCAAGTCTTTGGCCAAGGAACTGGCGCAGTCGGGCGTGATCGTCAACTGCATCACCCCGGCGGCGGTCAAGACCGACATCTTCAAGCAGATGACCCAGCAGCACATCGACTACATGCTGTCCAGGATCCCGATGGGCCGCTTCGGCCAGGTGGAGGAGATTGCGGCGCTGGTCGCTTGGCTTGCCTCGCCCGACTGCTCATTCTCCACCGGTGCCGTCTTCGACGTCACCGGCGGCCGTTCGACCTATTGAGGCGCCGAGAATGCAACCGCAGCCGATGATCGCAGTTCGAGACGTGCGGGCGAGCAGCCGCTGGTATCAGCGGTTGCTCGGCTGCATGAGCGGCCATGGCGGCGAGGAGTACGAGCAACTGGTCGACGGCAAAGGGCAGCTCCTCCTCCAGCTTCATGACTGGGACGCGCACGAGCATCCGCATATGGGCGATCCCACGATCAAGCCCTACGGAAACGGCGTGCTCCTTTGGTTCGAGACCAAAGAATTCAATGCCGCGGTCGCGCGCGCTCGAGCGATGTCGGCCGAAATCCTCGAGGGTCCGCTGGTCAATCCCAATGCGAAGCATCGCGAAATCTGGGTGCGGGATCCGGATGGCTATGTCGTCGTGCTCGCAACCGCCTATGGCGACGTTTGAGCGCGCGGTAAGCCGCTATTCCTTGACCGCGCCGGTCAGGCTCGAGACGTAATGCTCGACGAAGAAGGAATACATGATCGCCACCGGCAGCGAGCCGAAGAGCGCGCCGGCCATCAGCGATCCCCAGTGGTAGACATCGCCCTCGACCAGCTGCGTCAGCACGCCGACCGGCACCGTCTTGTTCTCCGAGGATGAGACGAAGGTGAGCGCGTAGATGAACTCGTTCCAGGAGAGGGTGAAGGCAAAGATGAAGGCCGAGATCAGGCCCGGTATCGCCAAAGGCAGGGTGATCCGGGCCAGGATCTGAATGCGGCTGGCCCCATCGATCAACGCACACTCCTCCAGCTCATAGGGGATGGACTTGAAGTAGCCCATCATCAGCCAGGTGCAGAACGGAATGAGGAAGGTCGGGTAGGTCAGGACGAGCGCCCAGATCGTATCGTAGAGCCCGAGCTCGACGACGATGGTGGCGAGCGGAATGAACAGGATGCTCGGCGGCACCAGATAGGCGAGGAAGATCAGGAGCCCGACCGTCTGCGCGCCGCGGAACCGAAGCCGGGTGATCGCATAGGCGGCGAGCACGCTGGCGAAGATCGACAGGAAGGTGGCCACCACCGAGACGATCATCGTGTTGATGAGCCAATCCGTGTAGTCGGTGTCGAACAGCAGCTTGTTGATGTTGGCCAGCGTCGGATGCTTGATCCAGAACGGGCTGTGCTCCGACAGATTGTAGAGCTCGTCGTTCGGCTTGAACGTGGTGACGCCCATCCAAACGAAGGGAAACAACAGCACGATCAGGAAGATCGAGAGCGGCAGGTAGACGGTGACCAGCCGGCGGGGCAAGGTCTCGAGATAGGCCATGCCGAGCGTGTCGGTGGCGCTGGGGCGAGCACCGGCGGTGACGGCGGCCTCAGTCATCCTTCTCTCCGTGCTGCCATTTGCGCCGCTGCAGGCCGAAATAGCTGAGCGCGGTGGCGGCAACGAGGAAGGGAATCATCGCCGTCGCGATGGCCGCACCCTCGCCGAGGCGGCCTCCGGGGATCGCGCGCTGGAAAGCGAGGGTTGCCATCAGATGCGTGGAGTTGACCGGACCGCCGCGGGTGATCGCGTAGACGAGCTGGAAGTCGGTGAAGGTGAACAAGACCGAGAAGGTCAGCACCACGGCCAAGATCGGCATCAACAGCGGCGCGGTCACGTGCCGGAAGCGCTGCCAATGCGAGGCGCCGTCAAGCGCGGCGGCCTCGTAGAGCGAGGGCGAGATGGTCTGCAGCCCGGCCAAGAGGCAGATCGCCACGAAGGGGATGCCGCGCCAGACATTGGCGACGATCAGCGAGGCCCGCGCGTGGCTCGGCACGCCGAGGAAATCAATGTACTGGGTGATCAGCCCCATCCGCTCCAGGATGTAGCTGATGATCGAGAACTGCGCGTCGTAGATCCACCAGAACGCCAGCGCCGAGAGCACCGTCGGAACGATGTAAGGAAGCAGCACGATCGCCCGGATCAGCGCCTTGAACGGCATGTTGTGGTTCAGGAGGATCGCTAGCCAGAGGCCAAGGGCGAATTTTGCGACGGTTGCGATGAGCGTGTAGAGAAAGGTGTTGAACACCGACAGCCAGAACACCCCGTCACCGGCGAGCGAGACATAGTTCTCGAACTCGATGAAGATCCCCGGGCCGCCGATCCTGGTGTCGGTGAAGCCGAGCCAGACGCCGAGACCCAAAGGATAGGTCAAGAACATCAGCAACAGACCCGCCGCGGGCAGCATGAACAGGAACGACAGCACATTGCGATCGTCGAGCCAGCGCAGAATACGTTGGCCCGGCGCGACCGCGATGGGGTGAACCAGCGTCGCCATCATTCCTTCCTCGGCAATTCGACCGGATCGAGTATCGGGATCCGGCGCGACGTTCGCGCCGGATCGGCGTCCTTCAATCCTGCCGGCGGACTAGATCTTGTAATAACGCTCCGTCCGCTTCTGCGCCTCGGCGGCGGCGTCCTTCGGCGATTTGTCGCCGCTGCACACGGACGCGAACATGTCGACCACGATGTAATCCGCGAGCGCGCTGGCCGAGGCGTAACCGAGGCTGCCGGAATAGCCGAGCCAGAGACATCGATTGATGACGTCGCGGAACGGCGTGATCTTCGGGTCCGAGGTCCAGATCTTGTTTTTCTCGTAGTACTTGAGCGGGTGACCCCAATAGCCGATCGCGGCTTCGAGGAAGGGGTCGAGCTGCTCCTTCTCCATCATGAAGCGGATGTAGTCCTTCGCCGCATTGGGGAATTTGCAGTATTTGAACAACATCGCCGAGACCATGGTGCAGATCTCGCCGGGCTTGCCCGCCGGTCCGATCGGGTAGGGCGCGTGATCCATATCCTCGGCGATCGCCTTCAAGGCCGGATCGGTCGAGTTCTTCGCGACGTAATAGATCGAGATACCATTCAAGGTGGCGCTGATCTGCCCGTCGAGGAACGCCTTGTTGTTGCTGGGGTCGAGCCAGGACAAGGTGCCGGGAATCATCAGCGGGTAGAGCTGCTTGGCATATTCCAGGGCGGCGATTGTCTCCGGCGCGTTGATGACGACGTTGTCCTTGTCATCGACGAGCTTGCCGCCGTACCCCCAGAGCATCCAATGCACGAAGGTATTGCCGTCGCCCACCGCGTGGCCGAGGGCGAAGCCGACCGGCTTGGTCTTCTCCTTGGCCGCCTGGGCGAATTTGAGGAAGCCCGGGAAATCCAGCGGCATGGTGTCGAACCCGGCGGCCTTCACCATGGATTTGCGATAGTTCAACTTGCCGCCGGCGGCGCCGAGCGGTACCTGGATCCAGTTGTTGCCGCGCTTGCCGTATTTCTGCGCGAGCGGATACCATCCGTCGTATTTCGCCCCGAGATAGTTGGCGACGTCGTTCTGAACGACCAGCTTGTCCGGGAACTGATGGGCGAGATCGTGCCAGCCATAGACGACATCCGCGCCCTTGCCGACATTGGCCGAGACCGCGGTCTTCGGCACTAGATCTTCCCAACCCTCGAAGTCGATCTTTACCTCGATGCCGGTCTGCTGCTGGAACTTCTTGGTGTTCTCGATGAACTGCGTCTCATCGCCCTGGACGAACTTCGAGGGCCGCATGACGCGGAGCTTGGCGCCCTTCTCGGGGACGACTTTCCACTCGGTCGCCTGCGCCTCGGCTCGGCCGGGCAAGCCCAGCGCGCCGCCGGCAGCGGCGCCGGCACCGATCTTGAATACGTCGCGTCTCGAAAAGTCGCTCATCGTGTAAATCCTCCCAAAGTTCGTTGCGGCACGGGGCCTATAGATGCTTGCCCGTGCTTAGGTCGAAAAGATGCACGCTGTCGAGCCGCGGCTGCAGGCGGATCGCCTGGCGCGGCTTGAACTCATGGCGCTCGGCGAAGACGGCGCAGACCGTCGCCCCGGCGATGGTCGAGAAGACGAGGGTGTCGGCGCCCGTCGGCTCCACCACCTCGACCTCGGCATCGACGCCGCCGCCATTGCTGGCGAGGCTCAAATGCTCCGGCCTGACGCCGTAGGTGACCTTATGGCCGTCGCCGGCCTCGACGCTAGCGGGCGCCGGCAGCTTGGTCCCGTCCGCCGTCTCCACCCAGATGCTGTTCCCCTGCCGGTGAAGCGTGCCGGTGAAGAAGTTCATCGCCGGCGAGCCGATGAACCCGGCAACGAAGATGTTGGCGGGATGGTCATAGAGCTGGAGCGGGCTGCCGATCTGCTCGACGATGCCGTCATGCATGACAACGATGCGGTCGGCCATGGTCATGGCCTCGACCTGATCGTGGGTGACGTAGACCGAGGTGGTCTTCAGTCGCTGATGCAGTGCCTTGATTTCGGTGCGCATCTGCACGCGCAGCTTGGCATCGAGATTGGACAAGGGCTCGTCGAACAGGAAAACCTGCGGATCGCGCACGATCGCGCGTCCCATCGCCACGCGCTGGCGCTGGCCGCCGGAGAGCTGGCGCGGATAGCGGTCCAGGAACGGCGTCAGCCCAAGGATGTCGGCCGCCTCGCGCACGCGCTTGTCGATCAGCGACTTCTCGGCCTTTCTCAGCTTCAGGCTGAAGGCCATGTTGTCGTAGACCGACATATGCGGATAGAGCGCGTAGTTCTGGAACACCATGGCGATGTCGCGGTCCTTCGGAGGAACGTCGTTCACCACGCGCCCGCCGATGTGGATTTCGCCCTCGGTGATCTGCTCGAGGCCGGCAATCATCCTAAGCAGGGTCGACTTGCCGCAACCCGATGGACCGACCAGCACGACGAACTCGCTGTCGCCGATGTCGATGTCGACGCCATGAATGACTTTCGTCTGGCCAAACGCCTTATGGACGCCGCGAATGTCTACGGTAGCCATGGGCCTCCCTGTCGAAGCATGGGCGGCGCTGTTCTCATTGTTGATCGCCGCCCGGGGGTGATAACTGCTTGCCTACTTTAGCCTTTCCTTCATGGGGCGGACAACCCTTGATGGCTGGCCTTGATGGCTGGGTGGTCAGCCTGCGGCCGCGGGGGTGGATGCTAGGAGGGAGTGAGGATCACCCCCTCCTTGACCCTCCCCTGAGCCGGCGCCCGGCGCCCGGAAAGAAAGGCTTGGTTGACGCAATTGCGCAACTGGCCCTGGGTCAAATAGGCGAGCGCGGTCTCCACGCCCTTGCGCCGGGCATCGAGCTGGCTCGCCTTGCTCGACCAGGCGGAGTGCGGCGTCAGGATCAGCCGACCGCGCTGCCAGGGCAGGTCTTGGGCGAAGGCATGGACGAGCTTGCCACCTGCTGCGGGCGGCTCCTCTGGCAGCACGTCGAGGGCGGCGGCGGCGATCAGACCCTGCTCGAGGGCCTGGGCGAGCGCGTCCGTATCGACGATGGCACCCCGAGCGGTGTTGATCAGGATCGCATCAGGGCGCATGGCGCGAAATTCCGGCATGCCGATGAGGCGGGTCGTCTCAGGCGTCAAGTGCGCGTGCAGGCTCACCACATCCGCCTCGGCCAAGAGATCGTGCAGCCGCTCGAACCGGGTGACCCCGAGCGCAATCTCCTGGCCGGAGGGCACATAGGGGTCGTAACCCAGGAGCTCGAAGCCGAACGCCTTGGCGCGAAGCAGGGTTGCGGTGCCGATCCGGCCCATGCCGACAGCGCCGAACCGGGTGCCGCGTACCCTGCGGATGGTCGGTGCCAAGGACCAATGCCAGCCCTTCACCGGGTCGGCCTTGAGCTGGGTGTGGCTGGCCACGATGCCGCGGGTCAAGGACAGCATGAGGGCGATCGCGTGGTCCGCTACTTCCGAGGTGCCGTAGTCCGGCACATTGCAGACCGGGATCCCGGCGCGTCCGGCGGCCTCGATATCGATGTGGTCGAAGCCGACGCCGCAGCGAACGATCTGCCGACACTTGAACAGCCGGGCGACGGTGCCGGCGTCGATCGGCACGCCATGCCAGCATAGGATCGCATCGGCCGATTGCCAGGCCTCGTTCGGAATCCGATCGGCGGCATGCTCCCGGAACAAGCGCCAGGCCACCTTGCTGCCTGCCGCCTCGCGCTCGACGACGGCGTCATCGGTGTACTGGAAATCCGGGACCAGGATGCTGAGCGGCTGCGTCACCTCAATGCGACTCCCGGAGCGGCGGCGTGCCGCTCTTGCCCACGAGGAAATCCAGATCGACGCCCTTGTCGGCCTGCAGCACGTGATCGACGTAGAGCTTGGCATAGCCGCGCTTGTGCGGGGTCTGGAAGCCCTTCCAAGCCTTGCGCCGGCGCGCCAGCTCCTGCTCGGTGACGTCGAGATGCAGGCGGCGCTTCTTGACGTCGAGCTCGACCATGTCGCCGTTCTGGACCAGCGCCAGCGGGCCGCCGGCCGCCGCTTCGGGGGCGACGTGGAGGACCACCGTGCCATAAGCGGTGCCGCTCATGCGCGCGTCGGAGACGCGCACCATGTCGGTGATGCCCTTCTTCAGGACCTTCGGCGGCAGCCCCATATTGCCGACCTCGGCCATCCCCGGGTAGCCCTTGGGGCCGCAATATTTGAGGACCATGACGCAGGTCTCGTCGATGTCGAGGTTCGGATCCTCGATGCGTGCGTGATAGTCCTCGATCGACTCGAAGACGACGGCACGGCCGCGATGCTTCATGAGATGGGGGGAGGCGGCAGACGGCTTGATGATGGCCCCCTGGGGACACAGATTGCCCCTCAAGACGGCAATGCCGCCCTGCTTCTTGAACGGCTTCTTCACCGGGAAGATCACCTCGCGGTTCCAGCAAGGCGCGTCCTTGCTGTTCTCCCAGATGGTCTTGCCGTTCACGGTCATCGCATCCTTGTGGAGGTAGTCGCCCATCTCGCGGATCACCGCGGGCAGGCCGCCGGCATAGTAGAAGTCTTCCATGAGGTATTTGCCGGACGGCATCAGGTTGACGATGCAGGGCACATCGTGGCCGAGCTTGTCCCAATCCTCGAGCGTGATGTTGATGCCCATCCGTCCGGCAAGCGCCAGCAGGTGGACGACCGCGTTGGTCGACCCGCCGATGGCGCCGTTGATGCGGATGGCGTTCTCGAAATTCTCGCGCTTCAGCACCTTCGACATCTTGAGGTCGAGCTTCACCATCTCGACGATGCGCCGGCCGACGAGATGCGCCAGCGCGTAGCGGCGGGCATCGGCGGCGGGAATGGCGGCATTCTCGGGCAGTCCCATGCCGATGCTCTCCACCATCGAGGCCATGGTGGAGGCGGTGCCCATGGTCATGCAGTGGCCGGCTGAGCGGGCATTGCCGGCTTCCGCGCTCATGAACTCCTCCAGCGTCATCGCGCCGGCCTTGACCATCTCGTCGAATTTCCAGGTGTGCGTGCCGGAGCCGATATCCTCGTTGCGGTACTTGCCATTCAGCATCGGCCCGCCGGAAAGCGCGACCGTAGGCAAATCGCAGCTCGCAGCCCCCATGAGCAGGGCAGGCGTGGTCTTGTCGCAGCCGACCAGGAGCACCACGCCGTCCATGGGCAGACCGCGGATCGACTCTTCGACGTCCATGCTGGCGAGATTGCGGAACAGCATCGAGGTCGGACGCAGCTGCGATTCCGAATTGGAGAACACCGGGAATTCCGCCGGGAAGCCTCCCGCCTCCCATACGCCGCGCTTCACCCGCTCGGCGATGAGGCGGAAATGCGCATTGCAGGGATTGAGCTCCGACCAGGTGTTGCAGATGCCAATGACCGGCCGGCCGTCGAACACATCGGCCGGCAGTCCCTGATTGCGCATCCAAGAACGGTGGGCGAATCCGTCCTTATCCGCCTTGCCGAACCAATCCTGACTGCGAAGCTTCGATTTGCGAGCGGCCATCGGCGCGTTCTCCCTCGGGAACTGTCTTTGAACGGGATCGTCTATTGGGTGAGAAATCGAGAGGTGAGCTTAGTGAGGCAAGCCTTCCAGCACAATCGGAGCGGTACAAGACCGACCATGCCCGCCGCACCTCGGCTGGCTCGACGCGCCTGCCACTACAATGAAGGAAGCTCGCCCGGCCGAGGCAGGCTCAAGAAGCGACGATGAGCTCGATCGACTGCGCCTCGCGACCCTTCTGGGTCGGCACCACGGCCATGCGCACCCGCTGCCCCGGATCGAGGCTGGCGAGCCCGCAGCGCTGCAAGACGGCCACATGCACGAATACGTCCTTGCCGCCGTCGTCGGCGACCACGAAACCGAAGCCACGGGTGGCGTTGAACCACTTCACTTCGCCATCGAGATTGGTGCGCTCGCCGACCGGCCGCGGGGCGAAGTCGCGCGGCCTGGCCGGGCCCGCAGGACGCCTGGGTTGCGCGGTGGCGGTCGAGGTGTCGACCTCCAGGAGGCGGATCACCTGCGGCCCCTTCAGGCCCTGGGCGATGGCGCAGGTGACGGTGGCGCCCGGCGGCAACTCGGTTATGCCGGCAGTCTGCACGACCTTGGCATGCAGAAACGCATCCGGAGTGCCGTCCTCAGGCGAGACGAAGCCGAACCCTTTGTCTGGATTAAACCACTTAACGGTGGCGCGAACCGCGGGACGCTCGTCCATGGGACGATCCCCGAATAGCGTATCTCTTCTCATCCCTGGCGCCGTTAGATGCGGTCCCGAAACGATGGATAATTGGTTGAAGCTAGCATTGCCACGATCTACTTACAAACATAATTAACAAGGGCCTGCAGTCCCTTGGGGGCTTGAGGAGACTCCCCGGCAGAGCCCGTCCACGGTGCCGCCGGAGGACGCTTTTTTGCTCCCGTCGGGGAGGCATCGGACCCAGCGGCAAGGATGCGATTCGTCCGGTCCCGGTCCGTTGCGGTGGGAGCCCGGCTCGGAGCCGGTTCCACCCGGCGCCGAGGAAAGCCGCCGCAACCGCCATGATCTGCCGCCTCCCAAGGCTGCGGCAGAGGCAAAGCTAGGCACCGGACCCGGCGCCATGGAATCCTGACGCAGGTTCCTGACCCCGAGGCCGGATGGCACACGCTCCGTTCGTTCATCTTCGCGTCCACTCCGCCTATTCGCTCTCCGAGGGGGCGATCAAGCTGAAGGAGCTCGTCGGCCTCTGCCGCAAGCTGGCGATGCCGGCCGTAGCGGTGACCGACAGCACCAACCTATTCGGTGCGCTCGAATTCGCCAGCTACGCGACCGAGGCCGGCATTCAGCCGATCATCGGTTGCAAGCTCGCCCTTCGCCGGGAGAACGGCGAGAAGCGCCATGCTGCGGGCAATGGCAACGGCCATGCGCCGCCGCCCGATGCGCTGGTCCTGCTGGTCCAGTCGGATGCGGGCTGGGCCAATCTGGTGAAGCTGGTCTCCAAGGCGCATCTCGAGACCTCACCCGGAGAGCCGCCGCAGGTGGCTCTGGGCGACCTCGAGGGACGGACCGAGGGGCTGTTGGCGCTGACCGGCGGGCCGGCAGGAACCGTCGGCCGGCTCCTGGCGGAGGGGCAGGGGCCGGCGGCCGAAGCGGTGCTAGGGCAGCTTTCCCACCTCTTTCCCGACCGCCTCTATGTCGAGTTGATGCGCCACGGCCTGCCGGCGGAACGTCGGAGCGAGGCGCCGCTCATCCAGCTTGCCGATACCGCTGGCCTGCCGCTGGTGGCGACCAACGACGTCTATTTCGCCGATGCCGGCATGGCGGAAGCCCATGAGGCGCTGCTGTCGATCGCAAAAGGCACGCTCCTCAGCGATCCCGAGCGCCCGCGCCTGACCCCGGAGCACCGCTTCAAGAGCGCGGCCGAGATGCAAGCCTT
This sequence comes from Pseudomonadota bacterium, assembly GCA_016195085.1. NCBI lineage: Bacteria > Pseudomonadati > Pseudomonadota > Pseudomonadota bacterium. The sequence goes on from JACQAG010000022.1 coordinate 100,389, forward strand.
GTTCGCCGATCTGCCCGAGGCGATCGACAACACGCTAGCGGTCGCCCGACGCTGCGCCTTCATGCCCGAGAAACGGAAGCCGATCTTGCCGGCGTTTCCGACCGAGGACGGCCGCAGCGAGATCGACCAGCTCCGAGCCGAGGCCGAGGCCGGCCTCGGCAAACACCTGCGACAAGTGCCTGAGGACCAGCATCACGCCTATCGCGACCGGCTCGAATTCGAGCTCGGCGTCATCACCGGCATGGGGTTCGCCGGCTACTATCTCATCGTCGCCGACTTCGTGCGCTTCGCCAAGCGCAGCGGCATTCCCGTGGGCATCCGCGGCTCCGGCGCCGCCTCGGCGGTCGCCTGGTCGCTCAACATCACCGACCTCGACCCGTTGCGGTTCCGCCTGGTGTTCGAACGCTTCCTCAATCCCGAGCGCATCTCGATGCCAGACTTCGACATCGACTTCTGCCAGGACCGGAGGGACGAGGTCATTCGCTACGTCCAGGACAAGTACGGCCACGATCGCGTGGCCCAGATCATCACCTTCGGCAAGCTGCAGGCGCGCGCGGCCTTGCGCGACGTCGGGCGCGTCATGGAGCTGCCATACGGCCAGGTGGATCGAATCTGCAAGCTCGTGCCCAACAATCCGGCGAACCCGATCACCTTGGCGCGCGCGATCGAGAGCGAGCCGGAGCTGCAGCGCCAGCGCGACCAGGACGAGAGCGTCCGCCGGCTCTTGAGCGTGGCGCTCAAGCTCGAGGGCCTCTACCGCCACGCCTCCACCCATGCGGCCGGCATCGTCATCGGCGACCGGCCGCTGGACGAGCTGGTGCCGCTCTACCGCGATCCTCGCTCCGACATGCTGGTGAGCCAGTTCAACATGAAGTGGGTTGAGCCCGCCGGCCTGGTGAAATTCGACTTTCTCGGGCTGAAGACGCTGACCGTCTTGGCCGAGACGGTAAAGCTCGTCGCCAAGCGCGGCATCGACATCGATCTCGCCGCATTGGGCTTTGAGGACGAGGCGGCGTTTGCGCTTCTCGGACGCGGTGAGACGGTCGGCGTGTTCCAGCTGGAAAGTGCCGGCATGCGCGACCTGGTGCGCCAGATGAAGCCCGACCGCATCGAGGACATCATCGCGCTGGTGGCCCTCTACCGGCCCGGGCCGATGGAGAGCATCCCTTCCTACATCAACCGCAAGCGCGGCACCGAGCAGCCGGACTATCTGCATCCCCTGTTGAAGCCGGTCCTGGAGGAGACCTACGGGGTCATCACCTACCAAGAGCACGTGATGGAGATCGCCAAGGTGCTGGCGGGCTACAGCCTGGGCGAGGCCGACATCCTCCGGCGCGCCATGGGCAAGAAGGTCAAGGAGGAGATGGACGCCCAGCGCGAGCGCTTCCTCAGCGGTGCGACCCAGCAGGGCGTGCCTCCGGCCCAGGCCGAGCACATCTTCGAGCTCATGAACAAGTTCGCCGGTTACGGCTTCAACAAGTCACACGCCGCCACCTACGCCCAGGTCGCCTACCAGACCGCCTATCTGAAGGCGAATTATCCCGTCGAGTTCTTCGCCGCGACCATGACCTTGGATCTCGGCAACACCGACAAGCTCAACGGCTACCGACAGGAGCTCTCCCGGCTGGGGGTCAAGCTGCTGCCGCCCGACCTCAACCGCTCCGATGCGGTCTTTGCGGTCGAGCAGCTGCCGGATGGAAAGAGCGCCATCCGCTACGCCTTGGCAGCGGTGCGCAATGTCGGCCGACAGGCGATGACGGCGCTGGTGGCCGAGCGCAAGGAGCGGGGGCCGTTCCGCGACCTGGCGGATTTGGCGCAGCGGATCGATGCCAAGACGTTGAACAAGCGCCAGCTGGAGAATTTGGTGGCGGCGGGCGCCTGCGACGGCCTCAATCCAAACCGCGCCCAGGCCTATAAGGCGGTCGACCTCATCTTGAGGCATGCCTCCGCGGCCGCCAGCGACAAGGATACTAGCCAGACCAGTCTGTTCGCTGGCGCCGATGCCCCGGCCGCCCGCCTGTCGCTGCCGCTTGAGACCGAATGGCCGACCATGGAGCAGCTCAAATACGAGTTCGACGCCATCGGCTTCTACCTCTCTGCGCACCCGCTCGATGCCTACGGCGCCAGCCTGGAGCGGATCGGGATCGTGCGCTCGAGCGAGCTCGGGCAGCGGGTCGCGCATGAATCAGCCCGCCTCAAGCTCGCCGGAATCGTCATCGCCAAGCAGGAGCGCACCTCGGCGCGCACCAGCAACCGCTACGCCTTCGTCAGCTTCTCTGACCAGACCGGCGTGTTCGAGGTGACGTTGTTCTCTGAGATCCTGGCGCAGAGCCGCCCCCTCCTGGAGAGTGGCACACCGCTCCTGGTCACTCTCGACGCCCGCGCCGAGGGCGATGGCGTCAAGCTGACCGCGCACAAGATCGAGCCTTTGGATGCCGCCGTCGCGCATGCGGCCCAGGGCCTGAAGATCTATCTGCGCGACCCCAAGCCGCTGCCGGCGATCCGCGGCGTCATGCAGCGGGCCAAGCAGGGTCGCGGCCGGGTCCGGCTGGTCCTGGATGCCGGCGGCGCCGAGGTCGAAGTGGCGCTGCCCGGCCTCTATGCCATCGGTGCCGAGACCCGCGGCGCGGTCAAGGCGGTGCCCGGCGTGATCGAGGTCCGGGACCTGTAGGCGCGGGAGGCGATCGCCGCCCCGCCCTTGTCAAAGCCGGCGTTCGCGGCTATACCCCCCGCCATCTCTCACGCGGGCATCGCGCGAAGGCTCCAGCGGGGTCCCAGACGCTCCGGTGGCCGAAAGGCCCAACGCTCGCGGCGGACAAACCGGAAAAGGAATTGCAGATCATGCCTCTGCCGACATTCACCATGCGCCAGCTTCTTGAAGCCGGCGTGCATTTCGGCCACCATACCCGGCGCTGGAATCCGAAGATGCAGCCCTATCTCTTCGGGGTTCGCAACGGCGTTCACATCATCGACCTCGAACAGAGCGTGCCGCTCCTGCACCGGGCGCTGGAAGCCGTGCGCGCGGTCGTCGCCGGCGGCGGACGGGTGCTGTTCGTCGGCACCAAGCGCCAGGCGACGGACATCATCGCCGGCGCGGCCAAGCGCTGCGGCCAGTACTACGTCAATCATCGCTGGCTCGGCGGCATGCTGACGAATTGGCGCACCATCTCGCAGTCGATCAAGCGCCTGCGCGAGTTGGACGAGCAGATCGCCCAAGAGGATATCGGGCTCACCAAGAAGGAGCTCCTCAACCTGACCCGCGAGCGCGACAAGCTCGAGCGGGCGTTGGGCGGCATCAAGGAGATGGGCGGGCTGCCGGACATCTTGTTCGTGATCGACACCAACAAGGAGCAGATCGCCATCCAGGAGGCGACCAAGCTCGGGATCCCGGTGGTGGCCGTCATCGACAGCAATTCCGACCCGCACGGCGTGACCCACCCCATTCCAGGCAACGACGATGCCATCCGCGCGATCACGCTCTATTGCGATCTCGTGTCCTCGGCGGTGCTCGACGGCCTGCAGGCGGAGATGACGGCCGCTGGCGTAGATGTGGGCGAGGCCGAAGAGGTCCAGGGCGAGAGCCTGCCGACCGAAGGCGAGGCGGCGGTCGAGGGTGAGCCCGCGCCAGCCGCCGAAACCGGCGAGACGCCGAGCCAGGCCACGGCCTGACCGGCAGCCAACGAAGCGAGGGATTGCTCATGGCCGAGATCAGCGCCGCGCTGGTTAAGGAGCTGCGCGAGAAGACCGGCGCCGGCATGATGGACTGCAAGCGGGCGCTGACCGAGACCGGTGGCGCGGTCGAGGACGCGGTCGATTGGTTGCGCAAGAAGGGCCTGTCGGCCGCGGCTAAGAAGTCCGGACGCATCGCCGCCGAGGGACTGGTCGGCGTCATTGCCGACGGCACGCGCGGCGCGGTCATCGAGGTCAACGCCGAGACGGATTTCGTGGCGCGCAACGAAACCTTCCAAGCCTTCGTCAAGGCCGCGGCGAAGCTGACGCTGGAAACCGGCGCCGACCTCGAGGCGTTGAAGGCGCGGTCGTTTCCCGGCAGCGCGCGCAGCGTCGCCGACGAGCTCACCCACCTGATCGCCACCATCGGCGAGAACATGAACTTGCGGCGCGGGCAGAGGCTCATGGTCAAGCAAGGAGCCGTCGCCTCCTATGTGCACAATCTGCTGACGCCGGGGCTCGGCCGCATCGGCGTCTTGGTCGCGCTCGAGTCCGCGGGCGATCCGACAAAGCTCGCCGATCTGGCAAAGAAGCTTTGCCTGCATGTCGCCGCCGCCAATCCGCAATCGCTCGATATCTCTTCGGTGGACCCGGCGACCTTGGAGCGCGAGCGCAATATCTTGAGCGAGCAGGCGAAGGCGTCGGGCCGACCCGATAATGTCATTGCGAAGATGGTCGAGGGGCGGCTCCGCAAGTTCTACGAGGAGACCGTCATGACCGAGCAGGTCTTCGTCGTCGATGGCGAGACACGGGTGGGCAAGGTGCTGGAGACGGCGGCGAAGGAGCTGGGCCAGCCGATCAAGGTCGCCGGTTTTCTCCGCTACGCGCTGGGCGAGGGCATCGACAAGAAGCAGGCCGACTTCGCCGCCGAGGTCGCCGCCCAGCTGGCGCACTGAGCCGTGGCCGTGACCGCGCGCGAGGCCGGCAAGGAGGCCCCCCGCGGTACGGCGCGCTATCGTCGCGTGCTCCTCAAGATCTCCGGCGAGGCGCTGATGGGCGCGCAGGATTACGGGCTCGCCCCCGACATGGTCGACCGCATCGCCCAGGAGATCCAGGCCGTCATCGATCTCGAGGTCGAGGTGTGCGTCGTCATCGGCGGCGGCAACATCTTCCGCGGCATCTCCGGGGCGGCTGCCGGCATGGAGCGCGCCACCGCCGACTACATGGGCATGCTCGCGACCGTCATCAACGCGCTTGCCCTCCAGAGCGCGCTCGAGCGCCGGTCCCTGCAGACCCGCGTGTTGTCCGCCTTGCCGATCTCCGCCGTCTGCGAGCCCTATATTCGCCGGCGTGCCGTGCGCCACATGGAAAAGGGTCGGGTGGTGATCTTCGCGGCCGGCACCGGCAACCCGTTTTTCACCACCGATACCGCGGCGGCTCTCCGCGCCTCCGAGATGGGGTGCGATGCCTTGCTCAAGGCAACCAAGGTCGATGGCGTCTATACCGCCGATCCGGTGAAGGATCCGGCGGCAGAGCGCTTCGAGCGGCTCACCTACCTCGAATGCCTCGCGCGCGACCTTAGGGTGATGGACGCCTCGGCGATCTCGCTTGCCCGAGAAAATCGTATTCCGATTCTCGTATTTTCGATCCACAATCACGGCGCATTCGCGGACGTGGTGACGGGGCGGGGGCGCTTTACCATCATCACCGAGGAGGGCAGAGCGTGAGCACGCCGGACCTCAAGGAATTTCGGCGCCGCATGGACGGCGCGCTCGAGGCCCTACGGAAGGAATTCGCCGGGCTGCGCACCGGCCGGGCTTCGGCGGCGTTGCTGGAGCCGGTCATGGTCGAGGCCTACGGCAATCCGATGCCGCTCAACCAAGTGGCGACCATAAGCGTGCCGGAGCCGCGGCTCATCGCCGTGCAGGTCTGGGACAAGGGCGTGGTCAAGGCGGTCGACCGGGCGATCCGGGAGGCGGGCCTCGGCGTCAATCCGCAGGCCGAGGGGCAGCTCATCCGCGTGCCGGTGCCGGAGCTCACCCAGGAACGGCGCGCCGAGCTCAGCAAGATCGCCCACAAATATGCCGAGCAGGCCCGCGTGTCGGTGCGCAATGTGCGCCGTGACGGCATGGAGCATCTGAAGAAGGCGGAGAAGCAGCACGAGATCAGTCAGGACGAGCACCGGCGGCTCTCGGGCGAGGTCCAGAGCATGACCGACGACCACGTCAAGAAGATCGACGAATCGCTCGCTGCCAAGGAAAAGGAGATCATGCAGGTCTAGGATCTGCATGACGGGGGATCACTTTGTTGAGGCGGCAGACCTTGCCGGCACAGCGTGACATGCCGCGGCGCGGAGTTCGAGGGGGGGACCGCCGCCGACCGGGGATCGAATATCGGCTCGCGCATCGCGCAGCGCCGGTGCGGCTCTGTGCGCCGCCGGGCATCCAGCGCGGCCGCCGCGGACGCTGAGCCATGGACTCTCCCGATTCGGAACCGCGCGAGCCGCCGACCCACGTTGCCATCATCATGGATGGCAACGGGCGTTGGGCGAGCGCGCGTGGATTGCCGAGGGCGGCCGGTCATCGCCAAGGGGCCAAGGCGGTCCGGCGCACGGTCGAGGGTGCCAGCGAGCTCGGCATTCGCTACCTCACCATCTTTGGCTTTTCCTCCGAGAATTGGAAAAGGCCGAGCGCCGAGGTGGACGACCTCATGGGTCTGCTTCGCCACTACCTGCGCCGTGAGATCGCCGAGCTGCACGACCGCGGTGTTCGCCTTCGCATCATCGGCGAGCGCAGCCGCTTCTCTCCCGACATCATCGCGCTCATCGAGAATGGCGAGACGCTGACGCGCGGCAATGATGAGCTGCACCTGACTGTGGCGCTCAGCTACGGCGGCAGAGGCGAGATCACCGATGCGGCGCGTCGTCTGGCGCAGCGCGTGGCCGAAGGGGGGCTCGATGCCGCCGCCATCGACGAGGCCAGCGTCGCCGGCGAGCTGGCGACGGCGGAATTGCCGGACCCGGACGTGGTGATCAGGACCTCCGGGGAGAAGCGCCTCAGCAATTTCCTCCTCTGGCAATCGGCCTATGCCGAGCTGGTCTTCCTCGACACTCTCTGGCCGGACTTCACCAAGGCCGATCTGGAGGCGGCGATCCGCGAGTTCCATCGCCGCGAGCGCCGTTATGGCGCCGTCGGCTAGAGCGGACTCCACGGGCGGCCTCCTCCGGCGAGTCGTCTCGGCCCTGGTCCTGGCCCCGCCGGTCGCCGCTTCGGTCTATTTCGGCTCGCCGTATTTCGAGCTGGTTCTCGCCTTGGCCGCGGTGCAGATGGCGCGCGAGTGGGCGCGGCTGTGTTGCGGGAGCGCGCCCGGCAGGATCGGCATGACCGTGGTGATGGGCCTCGCCGGCGTCGCCAGCCTCGTCGTCGCACGCAGCTTCGGCATCGTTGCCGGCATCGCCGGAGCGCTCGTCGCGGCGATCCTGGTCTACGGTGCCGGGCGGCGGTCCCAAGCGGCCCTGCCGGGGTGGCTGGCGGCGGGCACGCTCGCCCTCGCCATACCCTGCGTCAGCTTCCTCTGGATTCGATTCGATGCGTTGGCCGGGCGCGACTTGACTCTATGGCTCCTGGCCGCGGTCTGGGCGACCGATATCGGGGCCTACGCGGCCGGCCGCACCATCGGCGGTCCCAAGCTCTGGCCGCAAGTCAGCCCCAGAAAGACATGGGCGGGCCTGCTGGGTGGCATGGCCTCGGCGGCCTTGGTGAGCGTACTTGCCGCCTGGTGGCTGGAACAGGGCAATATTTGGCTGGCTCAGGCCGCCGGTATCCTCCTCGCCGGGGTGGCACAGCTGGGGGACCTCGCCGAATCGGCGCTGAAGCGCCACTTTGGCGTCAAGGACTCGGGCCGGCTCATTCCCGGCCATGGCGGTCTCTTGGACCGGGTCGACGGATTGATCGCCACCGCACCGGCCGTTGCTGTGCTAACGTGGCTCTTTGGTGCAAGTTTGATCGCCTGGCGATGACATCATTGGCAACGACATCGGCGCCGCGCCGCCTCACCATCCTCGGTTCGACCGGCTCGGTCGGGCGCAACACCGTCGATCTCATCAGCCGCAATCGTGAGGTCTATCCGGTCGAGGCCCTGACGGCGCGGGGCAATGTCGAGCTACTGATCGAGCAGGCGCACGCGCTCAAGCCGAGTTTCGTCGCCATCGGCGAAGAGTCGCGCTATGCAGCGCTCAAGGACGGACTGAGCGGTACCGGCATCGAAGTGGCGGCCGGCGAGGCGGCGCTGGTGGAGGCGGGCGCGCGACCGGCGGGTTGGGTGATGGCCGCCATTGTCGGCTCTGCCGGCCTGGAGCCGACCTTGGCTGCGGTGCGTCGCGGTGCTGCCGTGGCGCTCGCCAACAAGGAGTGCCTGGTGTGCGCGGGCGAGCTGGTGCTTTCGGAGATGCGCCGCGCCGGCGCGCGTCTCTTGCCGGTCGACAGCGAACACAACGCCATCTTTCAGGTCTTCGACTTTGCCCGGCCGGAGACGGTGGAGCGCATCATCCTGACCGGCTCCGGCGGGCCGTTTCGGACCTGGCCGCTCGAGCGCATGGCAAAGGCGACCCCGGCCGAGGCGGTCGCGCACCCGACCTGGACCATGGGCGCCAAGATCTCGGTCGACTCCGCGACGATGATGAACAAGGGCTTGGAGATCATCGAGGCGCATTATCTCTTCGGCCTGGAGTCGGAACGGATCGAGGTGCTCATTCAGCCGCAATCGGTGATCCACAGCATGGTCGCCTATGTCGACGGCTCGGTCCTGGCGCAGCTCGGATCCCCCGACATGCGCACACCGATCGCGCACACGCTCGCTTGGCCGCAGCGGATCACCACGCCGGCCTCGCGGCTCGACTTGGCCCAGCTCGGGCAGCTCACCTTCGAACGTCCCGAACCCAGCCGGTTTCCGGCCCTTCGCTTGGCCCGTGAAGCCTTGCAATCGGGGGGGGCCGCACCTACAATTCTCAATGCCGCGAACGAGGTGGCGGTGCACGCGTTTTTGACCGGGCGCATCGGCTTCTTGGAGATCGCGCGCACCGTAGAACGAACGCTCGAAGCGGTGTCGGGGGCAACGCCGACCTCCGTTGCCGAATTGCGCTTGATCGACTGCGAAGCCCGATCGCGCGCGACCACTTTCTTGGGAGCCTAGGGGATCGGCCGGCGCCGGTTCTGCGAGCCCGACATTCTCACAGCCGAGACGCCATGCAACTCCTGATCGCCGTCAGGGATTATGCGATCCCATTCCTGGTCATACTGACCGTCCTCGTCTTCGTGCACGAGCTGGGGCATTTCTGTCTCGCACGGCGCAACCGGGTCCGCGTCGAGACGTTCTCGATCGGGTTCGGGCCGGAGCTGTTCGGCTTCAACGACCGCAAGGGCACGCGCTGGAAGTTCAGCGCACTGCCGCTCGGCGGCTACGTCAAGATGTTCGGCGAGGGCGAGGGAATGGGCACCGGCGCGGCTGCCGCAGCACTCTCGCCTGAGGAGCGTGCCGTCTCCTTCCATCACAAGACCCTAGGCCAGCGCGCCGCCATCGTCGCCGGCGGGCCGCTCGCCAACTTCATCTTCGCGATCGTCGTGCTGACGGGCCTGTTCGCCATCGTCGGCCAACCCTTTACTGCGCCGGTGGTGGACGAGGTGATGGAGGCGGGAGCGGCCGAGAAGGCGGGCGTCAAGCCCGGCGACCGCTTCCTCACCGTCGACGGCCAGAGCATCAGCCGGTTCGAAGAGCTGCAGCGATTGGTGCAAGATAGCCCCGGCCGCCCGCTCGAGGTGGTTCTGGATCGGGAGGGCCAGGCCCTCCGCTTGACCGTCACGCCGACAGTGACGGAGCAGACAGACCGGTTTGGCAATCGGCACGTGATCGGCCTGCTGGGCGTGCGTTCGCACCGCCTGGAGACCGTTCGCCATGATCCGCTGACGGCCGTTTGGCAGGCCAGCCGCGAGACCGCGATGATGACCGTCGGAACCTTGAAGGCCCTGGGCCAGATCATCGTCGGTAGCCGCGGCACCGAGGAGCTGGGCGGCCCGCTGCGCATCGCCCAGATGTCGGGCGAGGTCGCCCAAGGCGGCCTGGTGGCGACCTTCTGGTTCATGGCGGTCTTGTCCATCAACCTCGGCCTCATCAATCTCTTTCCGATCCCGGTGCTGGATGGCGGCCATTTGCTGTTTTACGGCGCCGAAGCGCTCAGGGGACGGCCGCTCGGGCCACGCGCGCAGGACTACGCCTCAATGGCGGGGCTGGCGCTGGTCTTGGCTTTGATGGTGTTCGCGACCTGGAATGATCTGGTTCATCTCAGGGTCGTCGACTTCATCGGCCGGTTGTTCACCTAGTCGCTGGTCCTGGGCCGGGGAACTCCGTGAGGCAGAACGCTGCCAGATTTGCGGCGGGGCTGTGGCGGTGGCTCGCCGCCGCGCTGATTGCCCTCTGCTTCGCCGGCCTAGTACCCGGCGGTGCTGCGGCGCAATCCTTAGATGCCATCGCCGAAGTCGCGGTCGAGGGCACGCAGCGGATCGAGCCTGATACGGTCCGCTCCTACCTTCTGCTGAAGCCGGGCGACCCGTTCGATCCCGAGCGCATGGACCGCTCCTTGAAGGCGCTCTTCGCCACCGGCCTCTTTGCCGATGTCGGCCTGCAGCGGCAGGGCTCGCAGCTTCTGGTTCGCGTGGTCGAAAATCCGATCATCAACCGCATCGCCTTTGAAGGAAACCGGCGCGTCACCACCGAAACCTTGCTGAACGAGACGCAATTGCGGCCGCGCGTCGTCTATTCCCGTACCAAGGTGCAGAACGACGTCAAGCGCCTCCTCGATCTCTATCGCCGACAGGGCCGTTTCGCCGCCGTGGTCGAGCCCAAGATCATTCAGCTCGAGCAGAACCGGGTCGACCTCGTCTTCGAGATCAACGAAGGCAGCCTCACCGGCATCAAGCGGATCTCCTTCGTCGGCAACAAGCAATTCAGCGAGCCGACGTTGCTTGGCCAGCTGCTGACCAAGGAGACTGCTTGGTATCGCTTCTTCAATTACGACGACACCTACGATCCGGATCGTTTGACTTTCGACCGCGAGCTGCTCAGGCGCTGGTATCTCAAGCACGGTTACGCGGATTTTCGGGTGATCTCCGCCGTAGCAGAGCTGGCGCCGGACCGCAGCGGTTTCTACGTGACCTTCACCGTCGAGGAGGGCGAACGCTATAAGTTCGGCAAGATCGACGTGAAAACCGCGCTCAAGGACCTGGTTGCCGACCCGTTGCGCACTGACGTCGTGGTCAAGGAGGGCGATTGGTACGACGGCGACGCCGTCGAGGAGACCATCAGGCAGATGACCGACCACGTCGGCACGCTGGGCTATGCGTTCGTCGACATCCAGTCCGAACTCAATCGCAGCCGTGAAGCGCTGACGGTCGACGTCACCTTCGTCGTCCGCGAGGGGCCGAAGGTCTATGTTGAGCGCATCGATATCGTCGGCAATGTGCGCACGCTAGACAAGGTCGTTCGCCGCGAGTTTCGTCTGGTCGAGGGTGACGCGTTCAACACCTCGAAGATGCAACGCTCGCGTCAACGTATTCGCAACCTCGGCTTCTTCAACAAGGTCGACGTCGCCAATCAGCCCGGAAGTTCGCCGGACAAGACCGTGGTCAAGGTCGAGATCGAAGAAAAGTCGACCGGCGAGTTGTCGTTTGGCGCGGGCTACTCGACCAGCGACAAGATCCTGGGCAACGTGCAGGTGCGGGAGCGCAATTTGCTCGGCACCGGGCAAGACCTTCGCATCGCCACCACCCTGTCCTTTACCCGCCGAGAGGTGAATGCCAGCTTCACCGAGCCTTATTTCTTCAACAAGGATGTCTCGGCCGGCGTCGACGCCATCTATTCGACCCAAGATCTGCAATCGGTCAGCCAATACGACCAGCGGACCGCGGGGTTTGGGCTGCGCGGCGGCTTCCTGCTGAGCGAGCCCTTGCGCCAGACCGTGCACTACAACCTGTCTTCGGTCTTTATCACCAACGTCGCGGGCTCCGCTTCGCCCTTCATCCGCGAGCAGATCGGCCATACCATCACCTCGCTCATCGGCAACGAATTCGCCTACGACAAGCGCGATGACCGAAACAATCCGACCCAGGGATACTATATTAGGTTCGGCACGGATTTTGCCGGGCTCGGCGGTGACAGCCGGTTCGTGCGCCCGATCATCAAGGGCGGCTACTTCTATCCCTTCGGCAGCGACATCGTCGCCTCCCTCCTCGGCGAGACCGGCGACGTGATCGCCCTTGGCCAGCGGGTGCGGATCAACGACCGCTTCTTCATCGGGGGCGACAACTTGCGCGGCTTCCGGAGTGGCGGTGTCGGTCCCCGCGACACCAATACCCAGGACTCGCTCGGAGGCACGAAGTATTATGCTGGCTCCCTGGAGGTCAGCGTGCCCCTGGGGACACCCAAGGACTTCCCGGTAAGCGGCCGCGTCTTCACCGATTTCGGTAGTCTTTGGGATCTTGGTGAGACCGGGCCAGGTTTGGCCGATATCTCTTCGCTGCGGGTCTCGGCGGGTGCGGGCGTAACGGTCATTTCGCCGCTGGGTCCGATCCGCATCGACTTAGGCATTCCGGTTGTGCGGGAGAATTTCGACCGCAAAGAACTCATTCGCTTCAGTTTTGGCACGAGGTTTTGAGGATGCGCAGTACCATGTTGTGGCGGTTCGCCTTCGCAGCCTCTTTGGCGTTGGCGCCCCTCACGCTCCAAGCTCAGACGCCCCGCCCGCCGGCTCAGCAGGGCCAGCCCGCGCAACCGGCGCCGCCAGCGCAGCCGGCGCCAGCGGGTAAGCCGCTGGGGGCCTTCCCAGCCGCCACAATCGCCGTCGTCGACGTTCAGGAAGTGATGCGGTCTGCCGCCGCCGCCCGCTCGATCCAGCAGCAACTCGATACCCAGCGTGTGTCCTATCAGGACGACATCAACAAGAAGGAAGCCGAGCTGCGCAAGGCGGAGCAGGATCTGACGCAGCAGCGCCTGGTCCTGGCCGAAGATGCCTTCAACCAACGCCGCCGCGATTTCGAAAACCGGGTGAACGACGTGCAGCGCGAGGTGCAGGCGCGCAAGCGCCAGCTGGATCAGGCCTTCGATGACAACATGAACAAGGTCAAGACGGCGTTGCTCGACGTGATCGAGCAGGTGGCCGCGGAAGGAAAGATCTCGGTGGTGCTGCCGCGGGCGAATGTCGTGCTCGCCGACCGCGCGCTCGACCTTACGAGCGAGGTGCAAGCGCGGCTCGACAAGAAGCTGCCGACGATCAAGGTGACGCTGCCGCCGTTGAAACCATAGATCTGATCGGAGACTCATGGCCGATCCGCGGTTCTATGCCCTGGCAGGTCCTTTCAGTGTCGGCGACATCGCACAGCGCATTGGCGCGGAACTGGCCCCAGGCGCGGAAGCCGGCAGGCTGATCCGCAATCTGGCAACACTCGGCGAAGCCGGTTCCGACGATCTCAGCTTTCTCGAGAACCGGCGCTATCTCGAGGCCTTCGGCGCCAGCCGCGCGGGCGCCTGCGTCGTCGAACGGGCGGCCGCCGCGCGCGCGCCCAAGGGGATGACGCTGCTGTTCGCGGCGAGGCCGCGACGCGCTTACGCGCTCGCCGCCTCGCTGTTCTACCCTGCGCGGGACGTGAAGCCGGGTGTACATCCCCGGGCGACGGTCGATACCAGCGCCAAGCTCGGCCCCGGCGTCACCGTCGAAGCGGGTGCCGTGATCGCCGCCGCCGCCGAGATCGGCCGAGGCTGTCGCATCGGGGCCAATGCGGTGATCGGTCCCGGCGTCGTGCTTGGCGATGACAGCGTCGTCGGCGCCAACGCCTCGATCAGCCACGCGCTTATCGGCGCGCGGGTAGTCATCTATGCTGGGGTCCGGATCGGCACGGACGGCTTCGGCTTCGATCCCTCGCCCGAGGGGCACCTGCGGATGCCGCAGCTCGGCCGGGTCATCATCGGCGACGACGTCGAGGTCGGCGCCAATTCGACCATCGATCGCGGCAGCGGCCGCGACACGGTGATCGGCCGCGGCTGCATGATTGATAATTTGGTGCAGATCGGGCACAACGTTCAACTTGGCGAGGGCTGTATTTTGGTCGGCCAGAGCGGCATCGCCGGGTCCGCCCGGCTCGGGCGGCTGGTCACGCTCGCCGGGCAGGCCGGCATTTCGGGCCACCTCGAGATCGGCGATGGGGCCACGATCGGCCCGCAGGCGGGGGTGACGCATAACGTGGCGGCCGGCCAGACCGTGCTGGGCGCGCCGGCGATCCCGGCCTTGGAATTTGCGCGTCAGGTGGCGACCTTGAAGCGGCTGGCGGCGAAGAAGGGCAAATAGGCCATGAACGACGTCAAGGCCAACACTGCGGGCGGCGGCGTTCGGCACATCGCCGAGATCGACATAAACCGCGTGATGCAGATGATTCCGCATCGTTATCCGATGCTGATGATCGACCGCGTCATCGATGTCCATCTCGACCAAAGCGCCGTCGGGGTCAAGAACGTCTCGATCAACGAGCCGTATTTCCAGGGGCATTTCCCGCGCTTCCCGGTAATGCCGGGGGTGATGATTATCGAGGCCATGGCCCAGACTTCGGCGGTGCTGGTGGTGGCCACCTTGGGCCGGGAGGCGGAAGGCAAGCTCGTGTATTTCATGAGCGTGGACGGCGCCCGCTTCCGCAAGCCGGTGCTGCCGGGCGACACGCTCCACATCCATGTGCGCAAGGAGCACAGCCGCGGCAATGTCTGGAAGTTCAGCGCCGAGGCGGTCGTCGACGGTGTGAAGAAGGCGGACGCCACCTTCGCCGCCATGATCCGAGACAATTGATGACGTCGGTCCATCCGACGGCGATCGTCGAGCCCGGGGCGCGGTTCGGCGAGAGGGTGGTCGTCGGCCCCTTTTGCTGCGTCGGCGCCGCGGTCGATCTGGGCGATGGGGTCGAGCTCTCGAGCCATGTGGTGATCGGCGGACGCACCCGCGTCGGCGCCGGCACCAAGATCTTTCCCTTCGCGTCCATCGGGCTGGCACCCCAGGACCTCAAATATCACGGCGAGCCTTCCGAGCTCATCATCGGTCGCGACAACGTCATCCGCGAGCACGTGACCATGCACCCCGGCACCGAGGGCGGGGCGATGAAGACCGTGGTCGGCGACGGCTGCCTATTCATGGTGAACACCCACATCGCCCATGACTGCGTCATCGGCAATCGGGTGGTGATGGCGAACAACGCCACCCTCGGCGGCCATGTGCATGTGGAGGATTACGTCATTCTGGGTGGCGTATCGGCCGTCCATCAGCGCGTGCGCATCGGCAAGCACGCGATCGTCGGCGGCATGTCCGGCGTCGAGCAGGACGTCATTCCCTACGGGCTAGTGATGGGCGACCGGGCGCGGCTCTCAGGGCTCAACCTCGTCGGCTTGAAGCGCCGCGGCTTCGGCCGCGAGGACATCCAGGCGCTGCGAACCGCCTATCGGCTTCTGTTTGCGGCCGAGGGCACGTTGGCCGAGCGGCTCTCCGATGTGGCTGAGCTGTACAAAGCAACTAGCGTGGTGATGGACATCATCAACTTCATCCGCGCCGATGCCACCAGGCCGATTTGCCAGCCCAAAGGGGGCAATGCAGGCTAAATTGGGCATCCTCGCGGGCGGCGGGCCGTTGCCGGGCCAGCTCATCGCCGTGTGCAAGGAATCGGGCCGACCCGTGTTCGTGCTCGCCTTCAAGGGCGAGACCGATCCCTCGACCGTCTCCGGCGTGGAGCACGCCTGGATCCGGGTCGGCGCCGCCGGCACCGGCATGGAACTCCTGCGCGAGGCCGGCTGCGAGGAGCTGGTGCTGGCCGGGCCGGTCAAGCGCCTGTCGCCGGCTAGCCTCCGGCCGGATTGGCGGACCCTGCAGTTCTTCGCCAAGATCGGGCGGCGCGCTTGGGGCGACGACGGGCTCCTGTCGGCGGTCATCAACGAGCTCGAAGGCGAAGGGTTCCGCGTTGTCGGCGCCGAGGAGATCTTGCCGAGCCTGCTGGCACCGTTGGGGCCGCTCGGGCGCATTGCCGCCGATCCGACGCAACTGGCCGATATCGGGCGCGGGCTCGAGGTGCTGCGTGAGCTGGGTCGCCTCGACATCGGCCAGGCGGCGATCGTGCAGCAGGGCGTAGTCTTGGGCTTGGAGGCGATCGAGGGCACCGATCAGCTGATCGAGCGTTGCGGCAAGCTGCAGCGGGCGGGCAGGGGCGGCGTGCTGGTCAAGGTCAAGAAGCCCGGCCAGGAGACGCGGGTCGATCTGCCGACCATAGGCGAGCGCACGGTCAGGCGCGCCGCCGAGAGCGGCCTCTCCGGGATCGCCATCGAAGCCGGCGGCACCATCGTGCTCGGCCGCGACGCGGCGATCGCGGCGGCCGACGAGCGCGGGCTCTTCCTCGAGGGTGTCCGGGTGAGCCGGTGAGCGCCGGGCCTCTCGTTTTTCTCGTCGCCGCCGAAGCCTCCGCCGATGCCATCGGGGCGAGGCTCATGGCCGCGCTGAAGACGGCGACCGACGGCCGCGTGCGCTTTGCCGGTATCGGCGGCACGGCGATGGCGGAAGAGGGCCTCGAAAGCCTGGTGCACTTCGGCGAGCTCAACGTCATGGGCATCATCGAAGTGCTGCCCCATGTGCCTCGCATCCTCCGGCATATCGGCGAGACGGCCAAGGCCGCGCTCGACCTCCGACCCGATGCGGTCGTCACCATCGATGCGCCTTCCTTCTCCTTTCGTTTGGGTCGGAAGCTCCGCGGCAAAGGCTTGCTGCTGGTTCACTACGTGGCGCCCACCGTGTGGGCCTGGCGGCCACGGCGCGCCCGGATGATCGCCCGGTTCCTCGACCATCTCCTTTGCGTGCTGCCCTTCGAGCTGCCCTATTTCGAGAAGGTGGGGCTGCCGGCGAGCTTCGTCGGCCATTCCGTCATCGAGCAGGATGGCATCAGCCCCGACGGTCCGGGCTTCCGCCGGCGCCACGGCATTGCCGACGACGCGCCGCTCCTCTGCGTGCTGCCGGGGAGCCGCGTGGGCGAAGTCAACCGGCTGGCGCCGGTGTTCGGCGCGGTGGTGGCCCGTCTCGCGGCCAAGCACGAGGGATTGCGGGTGGTGGTGCCGACCGTGGCACCGGTGGCGGCCCTGGTCCGCAGCCAGGCCGCCCAATGGCGCGTGCAGCCCGTCGTCGTCGAGGGCACGGCCGAGAAGCATCATGCCTTCGCCGCGTCGACGGCGGCTCTGGCGGCCTCGGGCACGGTTAATCTCGAGCTCGCCGTCGCCGGCGTCGCCTTCGTGATCGCCTACCGGGTCACCTGGCTCAGCTATGGGATCGGCCGGCTCCTGGTGAAGGTGCCGTCGATCGTCATGACCAACCTCCTGGTCGGGCGGAACGTCATTCCGGAATTCCTGCAGCAGGATTGCCGCGCCGATCTGATCGCGCCTGTCGTCGAGCGGCTGCTGACGAGCCTCGAGGCGAGGGAGGAGCAGAGAGCGGGCAGCCACGAAGCAGCATTTCGGCTCGGCCTCGGCGGACCAAGCCCCAGCCGCAACGCCGCCAAAATCATTCTCGACCTCATCGCCGGTCGCGCTAAACTCGCGCCCATCCCCCCGACTTGAGCCAAGGAGTGAGAGCCATGAGCGACGTGCAGACGAAAACCGCATCTTCGGCCGGGAGCGCATTCCAAGGCTCGCGCTTCTTGCACACGATGATCCGGGTCAAGGACCTCGACAAATCCCTCGACTTCTACACCCGGCTCCTCGGCATGAACCTCATCCGCAAGAAGGACTACCCGACCGGCGAGTTTACGCTTGCCTTCGTCGGCTATGGCGACGAGAACGACGCCTCGGTGGTCGAGCTCACCTACAACTGGCCGCGCAAGGAGCCCTACCCGATCGGCGAGGGCTTCGGCCACCTCGCCATCTCGACCCGCGACATCTACGGCGCCTGCGAGAAACTTGCCGCCGCGGGCGTCAAGATTCCGCGGCCCCCCGGCCCGATGAAACACGGCGGCTCGGTCATCGCCTTCATCGAAGACCCCGACGGCTACAAGATCGAGCTCATCGAAAAGAAGTAGTCGCATCCGACGGCAGGGCTGAGAGCGGGAGAAGCGGCTGACGAGAGCGGAGCGCATGCCGACACAATGGCCGGTATCTCATACCTATCGTAGACGGCGAGACCCTGCCGCAAAGGACCGGTCAACGCCCCTCGACGGTGCCCAAGTCCGCGGATGACCGGGGTAGTCTCCCCACCACACGCATAGTCTCGGTCTTCTGATCGAGTCGGCACACTTGGCGGCTCAGGCACCACAGCTCCGCTGCCGGCAGGTCTGACCTCTGCCGCAGCAAGTCAGCCGCCCAGCATGCCGCCGCCTGGTCATCGTCGCGGTGCGCTTCCGCCGAGCTGACGATGATATTCGCCGTGCTGAGAAGGTAACAACGATAGTAGCTCACCATGCGGTCCCCCCACACACGACCGCATTCATAGCCTAGGGTGGTAAACGAACTATTGCCGCAACCGGCATGGAGGAGACATCGGCTCGGGTCTCCCTGCGATGGTTGCGGTGATCATGGGGTCATCGTCGCGGATGCACCGACGCCGCCTGAAGCCGTGGAGGGCGGCTGCGGCTTCGCGGCCTCCTCGGCCGCCGCTCGGTTGGTCTTCTCGCTCGTGCCAAGGGGGCCAGTGAGCCCGATCAACTCCAGCTTGCGCCGGACCGCCTCTTTGAAATCCTCGCTCGCGCCAGCGCGCAGCGCCAGCGTGAAGTGGTCCTTGGCTTTGGCGAGGAGCTTATGCATGCGCGCATCGTCGGCACCACGCCCCGCTGCTACGGCGTCGTCGAGATAGAGGTTCACGCTCGTCTCATAGGCCTGGCGGAGGAGCGACGTGCAGCGGTCCTGGAGTTCGCGGCGGCGCGCTATGGGAAAGGCCTTGTCCTTCACGATCTCGGCGACGCGCTTCGATTTGCGCTCGACCGCATCCGGATTGCCGCTGGTCGCATCGCTCATCATGCGCTCGACTTCCGCTTCGGCCCGTTTGACGAGCCCTTCTTCGAGCTGCTGACGCGACTGCGCCGCCGCTGCCGCCAACACCATGACGTACCTCTCTAAGCCGCAAATAGGGTCCCGAGCGCCCCGATGCCGCGGCATTATCATGGTTCCGCTTTAATGCTGCCTTAACGCATACAATGCGATCTATTCTTGCGGCCACCACGACCGAGAGACCGCGCCTGCGGCCTGGCCGAGGCGAGGCAGAGGGGCGGCCGCGGCGCAACGTTCTCTGCCATGAAGCCCATTGCCGGCATTGTTGCCGCAGCTCTCGCTCTGTCGCCTGAACTTTCGCGCCAGCTGGCCCCAGCAGCGGAAACAACGGCATGACCGACGCGCCGGCGGCACTGCGCTTGGGAAATAGTACGCGGGCGTACGAAGAGTGGCATTGGGCATGCCGTACGGGCAGCTGCAGCACGGTGACATGGCCGTGTCACGTGAGCTCAAGGGGCACCTCTGCGATTGCAACGGCGGCGACCGAACGCAGACTCTCGTCAGCCGCCGCAGGAGTCTGGCTCCATGGCCGCAACGCTATCCCCTGAGCTCGCCAAAGCGATCAGCCGAGCGATCAAGACCGCCATCGACGAGGGCCTCGGTGCCTTTGCCCAAAATGCGGCGGCCATCGCGGTCGTGCGCAAGGTGCACCCGCAACTCAGCTCTGATGCTGCGCTGGCCGTTGTGCTGCGCTGGCGGAAGAGCCAACCAACCCAAAGGTTATAGGCAAGCATCCGGTGCAGGCCGCCTTGCTGGGGATTTGCTGTTGGCGGGGACCTAGCGAAGGTTCCGGCGATGACCTCGACGCCTGATGGTCTCGCGGCGGTGAGCGGCAGCGTGGTTCAGTTGGGGAGCCCGGAGCCGCCGATCACCGCGAGGAGTGCTGAGATCAGGGCTGCGCTGTGGAAGGGCTTCGCCAGGGTCGCTACCGCCCCGTTGTCCTCTGCCACCCGGAGCAAATCCTCGCTCCCGCCGGAGACGGCGATGATCGGCACGGATGGGTCCAATCCCCGCAAGACGCTGATCGTCTCGATGCCGTCGAAGTGCGGCATGATCATGTCGGTGATGACGAGATCGGGGCGGCGCTGGGAGAAGTAGTCGATGCCCTCGAAACCGTCGGTGGCGGTCACCACCGCATGGCCCTCGCCTTCCAGCATCAGCCGCACCAGCCGACAGAAGCGAGGGTCGTCGTCAATCACCAGCACCGCCGCCACGATAGATTCTCCCATTGAGGTCGCCGGGGCTTCTAGCACGTACTATGGTATGCACTCAACCTAGTTGCGATTAAGAATTATAAACTAGGAAAAGTGGCAGGAACCCTTTGCTTGACAGCGACCGGCCGAAGACCCGGGCCGATCATGCGGACCCGTGCGGGCGGCCGATGCCGCCCGTATTGGCTCGGACGGATTCGATATTCCCTGCGGGATATGTCCAGCGGGTCAGAGCGCGCCCGCTTCCCCCTCAGCTAAGCGCCGTCTTCAGCATCCTCAGAAACGCCTTGGTGTCGGCGCGGCGAATGACGCGCGCGTTCGGCATCTTCTCCGGCCAGCGCGTTCCAAGCCGGGGCGGGTGAATCGAGGAGAAGCCGCGGGTGAGCTCGCCTTGCACTTCGACGTCGACGACGCAGTCGTCGCTCTCCAGGATCAGGCGTTCATCGATGGCGCAGGCGCAGGTCAGGGAATCCGGATGGGTGCTGATCGGCTTGCCGTAACGGGCGAGCGCCTGCGCCCGGGGCTCACGTGTGACGGTCATGAAGAACTTGGACAGGGGCGTGTCCAGCGCTTCGATCTCGGCGATCTCCTCGGCATCGAAGGCACCCGACCTCAAAGTCAGTGTCCAGGTGGAGATCGTCATCTTGAAGCCGGCATTGAGCACAATCTTGGCGGCCTCCGGATCGACGTAGAAATTGAATTCGGCCGTCGGCGTGACGTTGCCGATGGCACTGTCGGTGCCCCCCATGATCCAGAGGTGACGGACCGCGCCTGCGATGCGCGGCTCCATCACCACGGCGGCCGCGATGTTGGTGAGCGGGGCTTGGGCGAGGATGCTGACCTCGCCCGGTCGCGCCATCACCCGGTCGATGATCGCGGCCACCGCATGCGTCGTCTCCGCCCGCTGCGCTGCTTTGGGAAAATTGGCATCGCTCATGCCGTCTTTGCCGTGAAAGAGCGCCGGCACCCATTTGCGCAGCATGGGGCGCGGACAACCGGGGTAGACCGGGACCGTGCCGCCGCGCCCGGCCTTCTCGATGGCGATGAGCGCGTTGTCGATCTGCTGCTGGAAGTCGACATTGCCGTTGCAGATGGTGACGGCCTCGAGCGTGACGCCGGGGTGCTTGAGGGCCAGCAGCAGCGAGAAGGTGTCGTCGCCGGCGGTGTCGGTGTCGATGATGAGACGCATGCGAGCGCTCCAGATGCTGCGGAGAAGGCGTCGCTACTCCAGGAAGCTGAATCCCATGGTGCGGGCATGGTAGTAGAGGCCGCCATCCTGCACGATGAGGAAGAGCGCGCGCCCGTCGCCAGCATTGTGATGGGAGTGGGGCAGGCCCGGCGGCGTCACCATCGTCGCCCCCTCCAGCCACTCGCAGCGTTCCGCTCCGACCATGGAATGGCAGCGCTTGCCCTTGACGATGAGGGTGGTGGCCGCCGAGTTGTGCCGGTGCGCGCGCTGATGCGTTGCCGCGGGCAGCGAGTTCAACGACAAGGTCAGCGTCGGCATGATGTTGCGGCTGGCTTCTTGCCGGTCGGAGGAGAAAATAACGGCGATGCCGGAGGTCGCCTCGTTCGCTGATGCTTCGTAGATGAGGTCGATCTGACGGGCGATCTCGGCCGCCGGGTAGTGCACTGGTTCGATCGGCGCGTTTCTGCCCGTCGTCGGCCGCAGCCGATCGAAGGCCAGCTGCGGCTCGTTGCTGACGGTCCACAGCACGGCATGCTCGGACCCGGCGGTATGATCGCCCGGCTGCCCGCCCGGCAGCAGGAACACGTCGCCGACGCTCCAGCTGATCGCTTCCTGGCCGCTACGGCTCATGCCGTTTCCGGCGATCACGTACCAGATCGAGCCTGTGGCGATCGATTCCGAGCGCAAGGTCTTGCCCGCGGGAATACCGGCGTAGCGCGCCAGCATGAGGGGCGTGGTGGCCGGGAACGGACAGTCGAGCTCTGCCGATTGATCGCAGGCGAAGAAGCGCGCCTTCCTGCCGGGGGCGGAGGCTGCCTCGAATTCCGCATGGAAACTGCGGGCCGGCACCGGGGTGAGCTTTACGTTGAAGGCATTGCCCGAATTGAAGAAGCGCGCGCGCCCCGCCGCCGGGCTCTCCGGTGCGAGCGGCTTTTGCGCCGACATATCCGCCATGTCCGGCTTTTCGGCTTGCGTCGTCATAGTCCTCTCGTTTTCACGTGGGTCATTGCCACAGCAGCTCCGCGAGGCTGGCGGCGAGCACGGCGGCGCCGGCGCCGACATGCTCGCATTCGGCCCACTCGGCCTCGGCATGGCTGATGCCGCTGCGGCAGGGGATGAAGATCATCGCGCTCGGGCAGAGCGTCGCCAAATGCCGGGCGTCGTGACCTGCGGCCGAGAAGAGACGCATGCTGGGATAGCCGCAAGCCGCGGCAACCCGCTCGATGCGCGCCTGCAGCGCCGGGTCGAAATCGTTCGAAGGGGCATCCACCAACGGCGTCACCGTCACTGCGCACGGGGCGGCCTCACGCCGGCAAACCGTGCCGAAGCGCTCGCCCAGCGCCGTGAGGACGCCGTCGTCGGGATGGCGCAGGTCGGCGCTGAACGTCACCCGCGCCGGAACCACCGAAGGCGCGTTCGGCTCGACGCGGAGGCGTCCGATGGTGAACTTGACCAAGCCGTCGTGGTCGCCGAGCTCGACCGCGAGCGCGCCTGCCATACGCGCGAAGACGGCGACCGCGTCTCGGCGCTCGCCCATGGGCATCGTGCCGGCATGGCCCTCGCAACCCTCGATCACCGTCTCGAAGGTCTTCTTGCCTTGGATGCCGGTGACGATGCCGATGAGCCGGTTCTCGGCTTCGAGGATCGGTCCTTGCTCGATATGGGCCTCGAGATAGGCGAAGGCGGGAAAGCCGAGGGGCCGGCGCGGCAAGCCGGGGAAGGCGGCATGCAGCGCATCGAGCGCCCCGCCGGCGCTGACCCCTTCGGCGTCGACCGCGGCCCTGATCCGGTCCAGCGAGCGCAGGCCGGCGAACGCCTCGGAGCCCATCATGCCTGACGCAAAGCGCGAGCCTTCTTCATTCATCCAAGCGACGACGATGAGGTCGCGCATGGGGCGCCGTCCCTGCTCGGCGAGGGCAGTGGCCGTCTCCAGCGCCGCCAGCACGCCATAGACGCCGTCGAAGCGGCCGCCGGTCGGCTGCGTGTCGAGATGGCTGCCGGCCAGCACCGGCGCCGCCGCGCGATCGGCGCCTGGGAGCGCCAGGAACAGGTTGCCGGCGGCGTCGGTCGAGGGCTCGAGCCCTGCTTGCCCGGCCCAGCCGATCACCATCCGCCACGCCTCGATCTCGGGCGCGCTCAGAGCCGGGCGATTCACGCCGCCCTTGGCCGTGGCACCGATCTTTGCAAGCGCCATCAGCCGGCTCCACAGCCGCGCCGTGTCGGTCTTCACGCGCCGGAGATCCGATGCCGGCTCACCCTTCGCACTCTTCGCCTTCATCGGGCCATCACTTGGTTCGCATGATCTCGCCGGCGATCGCGCGCGCGTCGCGCACCGTCCATCGGCCGGCCTCGACTTGGGCCAGGAACTCCGCCAGCAGGCCGTTGAACAGAGCCGGCTCCTCCAGATTGAGCGTATGGCCCGTCTTCGGCAGTACCGCGAGCCCGCACGCCGGGATCGTCTTCTTCAAGAAAATGCCGGGCTGCAGGCAGTGATCGTCCTCGTCGCCGACCACAACCAGGGTCGGCACCGGCATCTGCTTCAGCTCCGCCTCGAGGTCGTAGAAGGAAGGCCGGCGCGCCTGCACGCCGCGCATGGTCAAGGCGGCGCCGACATCGGAGTGGGTGGCGAGCCGGTCGGCGAATTCCTGCCAGCCGCGCGGGTCCTTGTTCTGGAACTGCACGCGGCTGGCGCCGAGCGCGTAGACCTTGGCGAACGCCTTGGCGCCCAACCGCTCGAAATTGTCGGCCACCTCGAGGGAGACCTTGCGGAAATACTCCTCATACGGCTTCTCGCAGCCGTAGCCGGCGCCGGCCACGGTCAGCGACAAGGCGCGCGTGGCATGGCCGAGGCCGAAATGCACCGTGGCGAAGCCGCCCATGGATAGGCCGACGATGTGTGCCTTGGCGATGCCGAGGCCGTCCAAAACGGCGACCGCATCGCTGACCGCCTTTGCTTGCGAGTAGGCCTCGAGGTTGGCCGGCACGTCCGAGGGCGGATAGCCCCGCGCCGCGTAGGTGATGCAGCGGTAGCGGTGGCCGAAGAAGCGCAGCTGCGGTTCCCAGCTCGCGTGGTTGCCGCCGAACTCGTGGATGAACAGGATCGCCGTGCCGGTGCCGGCCTCCTCGACGTGGAGACGGATGCCATCGGCGGCGGTGATGTTCATGGGTGCAGCTCCTCGCCTCAGAATTGCGGCGGCAACTCGTTCAGGCTGCGCGCCTTGACGATCATATCCGGCAATAGCGCGCAGAAGCGATCCGCCCACGCCCGCGGCACCGAGGTGCTGACCTTGACGAACCGGTCGCCGAAGCGCTCCGTGTGATAACCGCCGTGCCGGATCATGATGCCCTCGCGGCGATAGCATTCGACCAGCGCTTCTGGGCGAATGTTGGCGCCTACGGTCTCCAGGACGAGGAAGTTGCCGTGCGAGGGGTAGACGGGGAGCGACAGGCCGGCGATCCCGGCGGCCTTCTTGATCGCTAGCTTGTTGTCACGGTCGATTCTGCGCACGGTCCGCATCCACTCGGACTTGACCGCGAGGCCGGCGGCAGCCGCCCGTTGGGCGACGACGCTGGCGCCGAGCACGCCGGTGGTCCATTTTGAAATCTTGTCGAGGAGGGGCGGGGCGGCGACGAGCGCACCCACCCGAAGGCCGGCGAGGCCAAGCCATTTGGAGAAGCTGACAGTGACGACCGTGCCTTCCGGGGCCACGTGGAGGGCCGGCACGTGGCCATCGGCGAAATCCCGATAGGTGCAGTCATGCACCAGGAGGGCGCCGCTCGTCTTGGCGATCTCGGCAAAACTCTCGATCTCCGCTCGCGTGTGGCAGCTGCCAAGCGGATTGTTGGGATCGACGAGATAGATGATCGCTGTCCGCACGTCCACATGGCGGCGCAAGAGGTCGGGCGTCAACCGATAGCCGATCGAGGCGTCATAGATCGGTATTTCAATCACCTCCGCACCCTGCTGGCGGGCAAAGAGGCAAGGCCACTTCCAGGTTGGGTCGGTGGTGACGAGGGTGGTGCCGGGTCGGCAAAAAGCCCGGCAGATCATTGCCAGCGCGTTGACCCCGCCCTCCGTCACCAATGCCTCCGCCTCCGGCGCGCCGAGATCGGCGGCAATCGCCAGGCGCAGCGCCTCGAAGCCCATGGGCGGCGCGTAGGCATTGTATTCGCCGGACTCAATCGAGCGGAGCATCGCTTCGCGGACGGCCGGATGCGCCGGAATGTGGTTGGTGTTCTGGCCTAGCCAGCAGAGGCCGGGCGTGGCGAAGAGATCGTCGAAATAGCGGTTGCGGGTGCGGGCGTCCGACATCGATCGCGTCCAGTGCCGTCACTTCGCCCTTAGATCACCGATCCGCGGGCGGAGATACCCCCGTCGATGGTGACAACGGAGCCGGTGATGTAGCCGGCCTTGGGCGAGGCGAGGAACGCCAGCAGATCGGCCACCTCCTCCGAAGTCGCGGGCCGGCCGCCGGGATATTTCTGGAACAGCTCCTCCCAACGTTCCTCGTCGCCCAGCATGTCGATTGCCTTGCGCCGCATGATCTTCAGCATGCGGTCGGTGGCCACCGGGCCCGGGTTGACGCCGACGACGCGCACACCGTGGTTGAGGCTGGCGCCGCCGAGCGCCTTGGTGAACGCCATCAGCGCGGCATTCCCGGTGCTGCCGGCGATGTAGCCTGCATCCCAGTTCTCGCCGGAATTGCCGATGACATTGATGATGACGCCGTCGCGGCCGCGCATGCGGCCATAGAGCGCGCGGGTCAGCGTGATGTAGCCGAACACCTTGAGGTCGAATCCGCGCCGCCAGGCCGCATCGTCGACCTTGTCGAGGGAGCCGACCGGAATATCCCCGGCATTATTGATGAGAACGTCCACCTCGCCGACCTCGGCGGCGAGGCGCTCCATGGCTTGCGTGCTCGAGAGGTCGAGGGGGTAGACGCCGACTTTGACGCCGTGGGCGGTCTTGATCTCGTTTGCGGCGGCGCGGAGAGCAACGCCGTTTCGGGCGGCGAGATGCAGGTTGCAACCTTCTTCAGCGAAAGTGCGCGCGGTGGCGAGGCCAATTCCTTTCGAGGCGCCGGTGATGACGACGCTCTTGCCGGTGAGATTGAGCTGCAACGGAGGCTCCTAGAGAGGTGAAGTCGAAATTATACATAGAGTCACTTTTTGTATACAACATTTTCATCCATGTCTCAGTCGAAGGCGGCGATGAAGTCCGAGACGTCGTCGCCGAGGAGCGTGAGATGGTCGCGCATGGCCTGATGGGCGCGCTCGCAGTCATGGGCGAAGATCGCGTTCATCACCTCCTCATGCTCGCAGATGGTGTCGGCGATGCGCCCAGGCATATAGGTAACGCGGCGACGGTAGGCGCCGATGCGGTTGCGCAACGCCCGGGTCTGTTCGGCCACGTATTCGTTCCTCGATGCCTCGTAGATCGCCTCGTGGAACGCCACGTTCACGTCGTAGAATCGATCGGGATCGTCGGTTTCGGCGGATTCCTGCAGTTTCCGATGGATTTCTTCGATTTTGGCCCGCTGCTCGCTGGTGAGACGGCGCGCGGCTAGACGCGCGCAAAGGCCTTCGAGCTCGGCCATGACTTGGAACATTTCGATCAGCCTATTGACGCCGATCGAGCGGACGATCACCCCCTGTCGCCCGCGCAGCTCTACGAGCCCACTCGCCGCAAGCAGCCTGAACGCCTCGCGCACCGGCGTGCGCGAGACACCGCAGCGCGATGCGATCTCCTGCTCGTCGAGACGCGCGCCCGGCGCCAGCTTGCCGTCGACGATCTCGCGCTCGAGACGCCGATGCAGGTCATCGGCCAGGGTCTTGCCTGCCTGTTCTTTAGGCAGAGCCGGTGCCATGGAGGGTTTTTTCAAGGCATTCATAATACATCATCTCGATTATTGTATAACAAAGGCGAGGCATGTACCATAGTCGTGTGCACGGGGAGCCCACGGAAACCATGAGCTCCCGTGCATCCCAGTGCCAGCCGGGGCGGCAGATGCACCCGGCGCGGCATGCGGGTTGCGTTGCTCGCGTCGTCGGGGACGATGGATTTTCCGAGGTACCGGATGGATCGGCGGCAGCTGTGTTTCGTCGGAATGGCCGAAAGCGCCATGAAATGACCGCGGCTCATCTGCGGGCGCGCCGGCCTCAGACCATCGATCCGGCCGAGTGGGAAGCGCGCGTCGCACTCGCGGCCTGCTATCGCCTGGTGGCCAAGCTCGGCATGGACGATCTCATCTACAATCACATCTCTGCCCGGGTCCCCGGCCGTGACGCGCAATTCCTGATCAACCCCTATGGTTTGTTGTTCGAGGAGATCACCGCCTCGAGCCTGGTCAGGATCGACACCAAGGGCTGCAAGCTCGACGATTCCCCCCATGATGTGAATGTCGCCGCCTTCGTCATCCATGGCGCCGTTCATGCCGGCAGGGCGGATGCCGGCTGCGTCCTCCATACCCATTCCGACGCCAGCGTCGCCGTTTCAGCGCAACCCGACGGGCTCCTGCCGCTCAGCCAGTTCGCCATGCGCTTCTATCGCCGCCAGGCCTTCCACGACTATGAGGGGGTGGCGATCGATCTCGATGAGCAGCAACGGCTGGTCAGCGATCTCGGCTCCCACAAGGTGATGTTGATGCGCAATCACGGCATCCTCACCGTCGGCCGCACGCCGGGCGAAGCCTTCATGCTTCTCTACTACTTCGAACGCGCCGCCGGCATCCAGCTGGCGATGCAGGCGGCCGCCGCTTCCGGCGTCCCGCCGATCCAGCCTTCGCATGGAGTTTGCGAGCGAGCGGCCCGGCAATTCTGGGAAAACCAGGGCGACATCCGCGTGCCCGGCGAGCGGGAATGGCCGGCGTTGCTGCGTCAGCTCGATCGTCTCGATGCCTCGTACCGGAGCTGATCGGTGCCGCAAGCCTCCCTGCCGCCCCATACCGAGGGGAACCCGTTCCCTCTACCGGCGAGAGCCCTCGCGGCGAATCCAGCGCAACACCGAAGTGTGGAAGGAGATGATCGAGAGATGAAGATCCAGACGATGCTACTCGCCCTGTCGCTCACATCGGCGCTGACGTTTCCGGCCGCCGTTGCTGAGGCGCAAGATGCCACCTCGTGCAAGACCGGCATCGTGCAGCTGACCGGTCTGCGCTCCCAGGGCAACGCACCCTATGCGAATGTCATCGAGGCTTGGCAGAAGGCAAATCCCTGCGCCAAGGTGGAATTCACCGAGGTGCCCTTCAGCCAGCTCGCGGACAAGATCAGCGTGCTCGCCGCATCCGACAATCCTCCGGACGTGCTGGTCTATGACGGACCGAACACGCAGTCCTATGCCGCCGCCGGCATCCTGCTCGCCCTCGACCCGTATCTGCCTGCCGGATTCAAGGACGACGTGCTGCCCGCGACCCTGGCGGAGCACTCCTATCAGGGCAAGGTCTACTCCCCCGGCATGGAGCAGACCACCATCGGTCTCTACTACAACAAGACGCTGACCGACGCGGCCGGGATCACGCCGCCGCCGACGCTGGCGACCGCGTGGACCTGGAGCCAGGCGATCGAGGCCTTCAAGAAATGCCAGCAGGGACCGGCGGACAATCCCACGGTATGGGGCCTGGGGCCGACGCGGTTCGGCAATGGCCAGCCCGGGATCGTCTACCGCGACCTCCTGTTCCAGCGCAGCGCCGGCGATCCGAAGGCGGATCCAAAGAGCTCACTCTACAAGACCTACTGGGCGCAATCCCCGGACGCAAAGGAGGTCGACGGCTGGCTCAACACGCCGGAGGCGATTGCCGCCCTCAAGATCTACAGCGACATCTTCAACGTCTACAAGGTCGCGCCCAAGACGGGCATTCCCAACGCCTTCATCGACGGCAAGGCCTGTTTCTATATCGACACACCCGCCGTCGGCAACGCGCTCTTGAAGGATCCGAAGATTCAATGGGGGATCACGCCGTTTCCCTATTTCAAGACGCCGATCGTGCATACCGGCAGCACCACCCTCGGTGCCACCCAGAAGAGCAAGCATCCCGAGGTCGCCGCCAAGTTCGTCGTCGATATGAGCTCGGGCGAGTACCTGACCGAGATCCTGCGGCAGCGCGGCAATCTGCCGACCCTGCGCTCGCTCAATGCCAAGTTCCCGGTGTTCGAGCAGTATCCCATGAAGCTGTTCCGCGACCAGCTCGAGCAGTGGGGCCAACCGCGGCCGCCATCGCCGAAATTCGCCGAGTATGACAAGCTGGTGAGCGATGCGCTGAAGGACATCGCCCTCGGCTCCGATCCCAAGGAGCGCATGGATGCGGCGGTCCGGCGCCTCGGCCCGATCCTCAGGCGCTGAGGCGCTTGCGGCCGGATGCGGACGGTGGATGTAGCGCCGGAGACACGGCGCGACCGGCATCAGCGTGGCTCGATCCTGCCCTGGCGCCAGCCCGGGCAGGGCGCCCGCAACGTCATGGCCGCGAGCCTGTTCCTGGCGCCTTTTCTCATCCTCCTGCTGCTATTCCAGTATGTGCCGCTGGCGCTGATGACGAGGAACAGCCTCTACAGCTATTCGCTGCTGAATCCGGCCGCTTCGAGCTTTGTCGGAATGCAGAACTACCTCGATATTATTAGCGACCCGGACGCCCGAGGCTCGTTCCTCACCACGCTCCTGTTCGCCGCCGGCGTGGTTGCGACCGTGGTGCCCGCCGGTCTCTCCTTGGCGCTGATCCTCGACACCGAGCTCCCGGCGCGGGCGTTGATCCGCACCATCATCCTCGTGCCGGTGGTGAGTTCCGCCGTCGTGGTGGCGACGATTTGGACCTTCCTCCTCGATCCCGCGAACGGGCTCATCAACGGCTTGTTGGCGTGGATCCGGCTCGGTCCCTATGGCTTTCTCACCGACAGATCCCTGGCGCTGCCGGCCTTGGTCGTCATGACGCTCTGGCAGCAGGTGGGCTTCGCGGCGATCTTGTTCCTGGCCGGCCTGCAGGCGATTCCAGTGGAGCTGGGCGAGGCGGCGTTGGTCGACGGGGCGACGAAGCCGCAAAGGTTCTGGCACGTGACCCTTCCGCTGCTGGCGCGCACCACGCTTTTCGTCGTGGTGATCATGACGGTGTTCTCGCTGCAGGCCTTCGCTCCGGCTCTGATCATGACCTCCGGCGGTCCGCAAGCCAGCACCAACTTCATCGTCTACGAAATCTACCAGCTGGCATTCGCGCTGCACGACGCAGGCTATGCCTCGGCGTTGTCGGTCGTGCTGCTGCTGGCCGTGCTGCTCGTCAGTATTGTGCAGATGGGCATCTTGCGGGTGCGCTGGAACTATTGAGCTGGGCAGAATGATCTCGACCCGCCTCGAAGAGACGCTTCGTCATGGCATCGGCTGGGTGATCTCCGGCCTCATCGTACTGGCCATCGGAGGGGTGTTTCTGCTGCCCTATCTCTGGGTGGCCGCGTCATCCTTCAAATCGCAGTTCGACATCTTCAGCGACATTTCACCGCTGCAGTGGAGCGCCTTCCTGCCGACCAAGCCGACGACGGCCAACTACTTCAGCCTCATGCAGCGCCGCCCCATCCTCGGGGCGCTCCTGAATTCGGCCGCGGTTTCCCTCTGCCAAGTGGTGCTCACCCTGATGCTCTGCTCGATGGCGGCCTACGCACTGACCCGTATCGGCTTCCGCGGCGCCAATGTCGTGTTCGTGCTGATCCTCGTTACCTTCCTCTTGCCGATCGAAGCCTTGATGGTGCCGCTCTATCAGGTCGTGTCCGGCTTCGGCCTGCAGGACACGCTGGTCGGCGTTCTCATCCCCTGGATCGCCAGTCCGTTCGGGCTCTTTCAGCTGCGCCAGGCCTTCGAGGAGCTGCCGAAGGAGCTCGAGGACGCGGCCCGGATCGACGGCGCCGGCCATGTTCGGATCTTTCTCAGCATCATCCTGCCGAATGTGAAGGCGCCGCTCGCCACCTTGGCGCTGGTGACCTTCCTGTTTTCCTGGAACAGCTTCCTGTGGCCCCTGGTGATCGTCCAGTCGCCGAAGCGCCAGCTCATTCAGGTGGCGATCGCCCAGTCGGTCTCGCCCGGAGAGTTTCCGAACTGGGGCGAGACCTTCGCCGGCGCCACTCTAGCGACCGTGCCGCTGCTCCTGCTGTTCCTCTTCCTGCAGAAGTATTTCGTGCGCGGCATGGTCATGAGCGGCATCAAGGGCTGAACCTCTGCGCCGCGGCTAAAACGCAATCTCCGCCGGTGCCTGCGGCACGCTCGCCCAGAATTCGGCGTCGTGGCCGAAGAAAATGCGGGCGCCGCCGGCCTCGAGTGCTGCCAGCTTGTCCAAGGAGCGCATCATCTCGGCGTGGTCGTGGGCGCGGGGCGGCAGCCTGCGCTCGCGCAAGGTGCGGCAGAAATAGCAGGCGTCCGCCGCCAGCACGACCTCGCCCTTCTCCAGCCTGACCTTGAGCGATTGATGGCCCGGCGTGTGGCCATAGGTCGGCAGGCAGACGACCCGCCCGTCGCCGAAGAGGTCGTGCTCGCCGTCGATCTTCATGAGCTTGTGGCCGAGATCGAAGTCCCGCCGGTTGAAGCCGCGCTGGGCGGCGATGTCAGGGTCCATGCCGGCTTCCCATTCGCGCTTCTGCACCACCACCGTCGCGTTGGGGATGAGCGCGTTGCCGCCGACATGGTCGAAATGCAGATGCGAATTGACGATGAAATCGATCTTCGCCGGATCTTGCCCGATCGATTTGAGGCGGCCGCTCACTTCGTCGCCCGGCTGGTAGTCGAACTTGAAGAGCTGGCCGATGCGGGGGCCGGCGCGGCCCGCCGGATCGTGCTGGCAATCGGGGTGCATGCCGGTGTCGAACAGCACTGTGCCCTTCTCGTGCCGGATCAGATAGGCGGGGATCGGCAGCTCGACCTCGCCCTCGCCGTCCTGCATGAGGTCGCCGAGCTTGCCCGTGAGCCGTCCCAAAGTGAATGCCGAGAGCTTCATGATGCCATCCAGGCAAGGTGTTGGCGGGGATCGCCGCCGAGTATAGGGGGCGTTCGACCCCGGTCAACGTCCTGCCGACCGAGACTCACCGCCCGGGTTGGATCTCCACGCCGCGGCTCCCGAAGGTGCCGGCGAACGCGGCTGCGGCCGCAGCTTTGGCGTCGACGGCGCGACGGCCGATCGCCGCGGCGGCGTCGGTGATCGCTGCCAGCGACAAGCTTCTTGGTGCCGGCGGCGAAACCGGGCGCAGCGCGACCGGGATCGATTCCGCCGCCGAGGTCGCGATCGATGGGCCATAGAGGTACCAGCCATACTCGTTGGCGGCGTAGATGGCCGCATCCACCACATTGCTGAGGGCGGCGAAGCCGATCGTGGCCGACACGCTGCCGGTGAACACATAGACCAATGCCAGATTGCGCGCGGTGCTGACCAGCCGGTAGACCAGCACTTTCTCGACCCCGACCTCCATCGCGATGGTCGGCGACTCCTGCATCGACGGGCCGTAGAGGTTCCAGACGACCTCGTGCGCGTAGTAGGCCGCCGCCGCCGTGGTCACGTTCACAGCGGTGAACAGCCCGGCCCCCGCGGGCGTCCCTCCCAGAACGAAAGTGTAGAGAGGGATGTCGGCGGCGTTGGCGACGAGCTCGTAGGTGATCGTTTTGTAGAGCGAATAGGTCCACACCGACATGGGTGCGTCTGCGGCCGCGCTCGATCTGCCGGCGAGGATGGCGAGCAGCAAGGCGATGCCCCCGGCCAGACGGCGAATTCGGGGGATGGCGACGACGATGGCCGCGTCGTTGCTGGTCGCGGATCGAACGTCGATCCGGGTCCGGTTCACATGAGCCAGTAGGTGATCGCTCCCGCGCCGACGATGGCGGCGATCAGCTTGAAGGCGCCGCTTCGCCAGAGGTGGCGGTAGCGGAGACCCGGGCCGTGCCGGTTGTCATTGGCCGAAGGCGCGCGCTGACCGCCGCCAAGGCGTGGGAAACGGCTTTCCGCTCCCGCTCCACCGGCTCCGGAGGCGGCTCCGCCCCGATCCTTGGTCCGGCGTCTATCCACGCTTCTCGATCGGCACGTATTTGCGCTTGGTGTAGCCGGTATAGAGCTGGCGGGGCCGGCCGATCTTCTGCTGCGGGTCCTCGATCATCTCGTTCCACTGGGCAACCCAGCCCACGGTGCGGGCGAGCGCGAAAATGGCGGTGAACATGCTGACGGGAATGCTCATCGCCTTGAGGATGATGCCCGAGTAGAAGTCGACGTTGGGATAGAGCTTCTTCGAGACGAAGTAATCGTCCTTGAGGGCGACGCGCTCCAGCTCCATTGCGAGCTCGAGGAGCGGATCGTTCTTGTGCCCCAGCGCCTCCAAGACCTCGTAGCAGGTCTTGCGCATGATTGCGGCGCGGGGATCGTAGTTCTTATAGACCCGGTGGCCGAAGCCCATGAGGCGCACGCCGCCATCCTTCGTCTTCACCCGCCGGATGAAGTCGGGGACCTTGTCCTTGGCTCCGATCTCGCCCAGCATGTTGAGCACGGCTTCGTTGGCGCCGCCATGGGCCGGACCCCAGAGCGAGGCGATGCCGGCGGCGATGCAGGCAAACGGATTGGCGCCGGACGAGCCGGCGAGCCTGACGGTCGAAGTCGAGGCATTCTGCTCGTGGTCGGCGTGCAGGATGAAGATCCGGTCCATGGCGCGGGCGAGGACCGGGTTCACCTTGTACTCCTCGGCCGGCACCGCAAACATCATGCGCAGGAAGTTCTCGGCGTAGCCCAGATTGTTCTGCGGATAGATGAAGGGCTGCCCGACCGAGTATTTGAAGGCCATGGCGGCGATGGTCGGCATCTTGGCGATGAGCCGATGCGAGGCGACGATGCGCTGGCGCGAGTCGTGGATGTCGGTCGAGTCGTGGTAGAAGGCCGCCATCGCGCCGACCACGCCGCACATCATCGCCATTGGGTGCGAGTCCCGGCGGAATCCCCGCCAGAATTGCGCCATCTGCTCATGCACCATGGTGTGGTGGGTGATGTCGTGGGAGAACGTCGCCTTCTGTGCTTTGGTCGGCAGCTCGCCGTGGAGGATCAGGTAGGCGACCTCGATGTAGTCGCTCTTCTCCGCCAGCTCCTCGATCGGATAGCCCCGGTGCAGGAGCACGCCCGCATCGCCGTCGATATAGGTGATCTTCGACTCGCAGCTGCCGGTCGAGGTGTAGCCCGGGTCGTAGGTGAAATACCCGGTGTCGCTATAGAGCTTGCGCACATCGATGACGCGCGGGCCGGTGGTCCCATCCAGGATCGGCAGCTCGTAGGTCTTGCCGCTCGCCGGATCGCTGAGCGTCGCTTGCTGTTGGTTGGACTTAGCTTTCGCGACAGCGGGCTTGGCCATGGCCGTGTTTCCCCATGTTGTGCGTTGCACCAAGGATAGAACTGGCCGAGATGCCTGGCAAATCCCCTGAAAATGCGCCGGAACAACATGAGGGAGGGGCGCTGCCGGTTCGGCCGCGCTAGGCGGCTGCCTGTTGCACGTCGGCCAGCCGGGCGAGGCTTTCCTCCCGGCCGAGCACGGCCATGACTTCGAAGAGGCTGGGCGAAGCAATCGACCCGGTCAGCGCCGCGCGCAACGGCTGGGCGGCCTGGCCAATCTTCATTCCCTCCGTCTCGGCGAAGCTGCGCACGACCCGCTCCAGCTCCGCCTCCTCCCATTGCGTCACCGCCGCCAGCACGGTCGCCAAGCGCGCCAGCAGCGCGCGGGCTTCCGGGATCAAAAGCGAGGCCGCCTTCTGGCTGAGGACGAGCGGGCGTGGGGACACGTAGAAGGCGGACGCGTCGGCCAGCTCGTTCAGCGTCTTCCAGCGCTGCTTCAGGCTGGCCATGCCCCGGCGCAGACGCTGCCGGCGAACCTCGTCGAGCCCGCGCCCGCCTCCGGTCAGACGCTGTTCGACCAGGAGCGCCAGGCGCTCGTCCTCCGCGTGGCGGAGATAGTGGCCGTTGATGGAGTCGAGCTTCGCCAGATCGAAGCGCGCCGGCGACCGGCCGACGCTGGGGAGATCGAACCAGCGAATGGCATCCTCGGTCGAGATGGTCTCTTCATCGCCATGGGACCAGCCGAGCCTGAGGAGGTAATTCCGCATCGCCTCGGGCAGGTAGCCCAGCTCGCCATAGGCATCGAGAGCAGTCGCCCCGTGGCGCTTCGACAGCTTCGAGCCGTCAAGCCCCAGAATGAGCGGGAGGTGGGCGAACTCCGGCACATGCCAGCCGCAGGCGCGGTAGAGCTGCAGCTGGCGGAAGGCGTTGTTCAAATGATCGGCGCCGCGGATGACGTGGGTGATGCCCATGTCGTGGTCGTCGACCACGACCGAGAGCATGTAGGTGGGCGTGCCGTCGCTCCGAAGCAGCACCATATCGTCGAGCTGGTCGTTGGCGACGGTGACCTGGCCCTGCACCCGGTCCTCGACCGCGGTCTCGCCTTCCTGGGGGGCTCGGAGCCGGATCGTCGGGGCCACCCCCGGCGGCGCTTCCTTGGGGTCGCGGTCGCGCCAGGTGCCGTCATAGCGCGCCGAGCGCCCTTCGGCCTTCGCCTTCTCGCGCATTGCCGCCAGCTCCTCTTGCGTGCAATAGCAGCGATAGGCCTTGCCGTCGGTGAGCAACGCGCGCGCGACCTCGGCGTGGCGCTGGGCGCGGGCGAACTGCATCACCACCTCGCCGTCCCAATCGAGCTCCAGCCATTTCAGCCCATCGACGATCTTCTTGATCGCCGCCTCGGTCGAGCGGGCCCGATCGGTGTCCTCGATGCGCAAACGGAACGTGCCGCCGTGGTGCCTGGCGAAGAGCCAATTGAACAGCGCCGTACGGGCGCCGCCGATATGCAGATAACCCGTGGGCGAGGGGGCGAAACGAGCGACGACGGTCATGGTCCTGGCGACTTGCTGATGGAGCGCTCACGCGAAAGCGGAGCTTGCCATAGCACATTCGACCATGTCGGTGCAGCCGCCCATGTGGACGCCCAACCGGCCGACCTCACGATGCCATGACGACCGGAAGCGCGGCGTCCCCGCGCCGCTTAGGCTACTACTGGTAGCGGCGAATGAGGCCGACCAGACGACCCTGCACCTTGACGCGGTCCGGACCGAAGATCCGGGTCTCGTAGGTCTTGTTGGCCGGCTCGAGGGCGACCGAGGCGCCCTTGCGTCGGAGCCGCTTCAAGGTCACCTCGTTGTCGTCGACGAGAGCGATGACGATGGTGCCGTTCTCCGCCGTGTCGCAGCGCCTGACCACCACCGTGTCGCCATCCTGGATTGCGGCATCGATCATCGAGTCGCCGGCAACCTGAAGGGCATAGTGCTCGCCGCCGGCGAGCAGGCTCGCGGGCACATCGACTTGGCTCGAATTGTCTCGCAGCGCCTCGATCGGCGTACCGGCTGCGATCTTGCCGTAAAGCGGCAACTGCACGGTTCCGGCCTCCGCCGCCACCGTCGCACCGGGCATGGCGCCGGTAAAGTTGCCGGGAATGACGTTGGGGGCGAAGCCGCGGGCGCGGGCTAGCTCGCGCGGCGGCGCGGCAACAGCTTCGGGCAGGCGCAGGACTTCGAGCGCGCGGGCGCGGTGGGGCAGGCGGCGAATGAAGCCGCGCTCCTCCAGACCGGTAATCAAACGGTGAATGCCAGACTTCGATTTCAACCCAAGAGCGTCTTTCATCTCATCGAAGGAAGGCGACACACCATTGTCGTTGAGCCGCTGATTGATGAATGTGAGCAGCTCGTATTGTTTGCGTGTCAGCATCTGCCACCCCCGTTCGCCGCAACCACTACATATAGAACAAATGCGCAACCGTTGCGCATGTTCTAGTTTAGTTCTGGGGATGATGTCAAGGGGGCGAACCCCCGCGTGCGGTCCTCAAAAGCCGGCCCGGCCGGACGGGAAGGTAAGGATTTCCACCGCCGCACCGGCCACCAGCGTCGGATCCAGGGGCGGGCGCACCACCAGGCAATCCGCCCGCACCATGAGCGAGAGCATGGAGGAATCCTGCTTCTCGAAGGGTGTCACCAAGAGGGCACCACCATCCCCATGGGCAAGGGTCGAGCGCAGGTAGTCCTGGCGGCGGTCGTTCGCCGGGAGCGCGCGGGTGAGGCGGGCGGTGGCGGTGGGCTGGGCCGTTTCCTTCAGGCCCATGAGCCGGTCGAGCGCCGGCTTCAGGAAAACCAGGCTGCAGACCAAGGTGGAGACGGGATTGCCCGGCAGGCCCAAGACCGGAACCCGGCCCATGCGGCCCCACATCAAGGGCTTGCCGGGGCGCATGGCGATCTTCCAGAAGTCGACCGCCAATCCCTTTTGACCGAGGGCTTGCTGAACGAGATCGTGGTCGCCCACGGACGCGCCACCGGTGGTGATGAGGAGATCGGCACCGGCGGCGTGGGCGGCGCGATCGACCAGGCTCTCGATCGTGTCGGCGGCGATGCCGAGCGAGATCGGCATCGCTCCCAAGGCCGCGATGAGGGCGGCAAGGGCAAAGCCGTTGGAGCTGACGATCTGGTTCGGGCCGAGGGGATCGCCGGGCCGCACCACCTCGTCTCCGGTGGCGAGGATCGCCACCTGCGGTCGGCGCCGGACCCTGAGCCAAGGCACGTTCATGGCGGCGGCGAGACCCACATCGCGGGCGCTCATGACGCGGCCGGCGGCAAGCCCGATTTCGCCCGCGCGGAAATCGAGCCCGGCCGGCCGGACGTAGCGGCCCTTGGGCGCGCTTTCGCCGACCACCACCGCCTCGCCCTCGCGCTTGGTGTCTTCCTGGATCACGATCGCATCGGCGCCGGTGGGCAAGGGCGCGCCGGTGAAGATACGGACCGCCTCGCGCTCGCCCACGGCGCCCGCGAAGCTGGCGCCGGCCGGTATGGCACCGACCACCTTGAGCCGGGCCGGAACGGTGGCGACGTCGGCGGCGCGCACGGCATAGCCGTCCATGGCCGAAACCGGCCATGGCGGCTGCGTCACCCGCGCCCGCACATCCTCCGCCAGCACCCGGCCGAGCGCCTCGGCGACGCCCACCTCTTCGACCCCGACGGGCTCGAGCCCGTCGAGGAGGCGCCGAAGCGCTTCGGCGACCGGGATCATGGCGCCGTCCACACTCCTGACTTGCCGCCGCTCTTGTGGGTGAGCCGGATGTCGGTGATGCGCATGCCGCGATCGATCGCCTTGCACATGTCGTAGATGGTGAGTGCCGCGACGCTGACGGCGGTCAGTGCTTCCATCTCGACGCCGGTGCGGCCCCTGAGCTTGCAGGTGGCGGTGATGTCGACGGCGGCCCGCGCTTCTTCGTAAGTGAACTCGATCGTCACCGACTCGAGGCCCAGCGGGTGACAGAGCGGAATGAGATCCGCCGTCTTCTTCGCCGCCATGATCCCGGCCAGACGCGCCGCCGCCAAGACGTCGCCCTTCGGTACGCCGCCATCGATGATCTGCTGCAAGGTCTCGGGCCGCATGAGCACGCTGCCCCGCGCCACCGCAACCCGGGCGGTCTCGCTCTTGGCCGAGACGTCGACCATGGCGGCGCGTCCTTCGGCATCGAGATGGGTCAAGCGGCTCATGCGCGAACCGTCTCGGCCGCGATCGGCGCCAGCAGGGCGCGGGTCGCTCGCTCGACATCGCTCTGGCGCATCAGGGACTCGCCGACGAGAAAGGAGCGCACGCCGACGGCCGCGAGCCGCGCCAGATCGGCCGGACCCTCGAGCCCGCTCTCGGCGACGACAAGCCGATCCGCCGGCACCTTCGGCGCCAGGGTCGCGGCCGTGGCGAGATCGACCTTGAGGGTCTTCAGGTCGCGGTTGTTGATTCCGATGAGCTTTGCCGGCAAGGCCAGGGCTCGATCGAGCTCGCCGGCATCATGAACCTCGACCAGCACGTCCATGCCGAGCCCGTGGGCGCTGGCGACCAGTGCCGCGGCCATGCGGTCGTCCACCGCCGCCATGATGACGAGCACGCAATCGGCTCCGAGCGCCCTCGACTCGACGATCTGATAAGGGTCGATCATGAAATCCTTGCGCAGCACCGGCAGCTCCACCGCCGCCCGCGCCTCGACCAGATAACGGTCCTCGCCTTGGAAATAGGGCGCGTCGGTCAGCACCGAAAGACAGGCGGCACCGCCAGTTTGATAGGCGCGGGCCAGACTCGGCGGATCGAAATCGGCACGGATGAGGCCCTTGCTGGGCGAAGCGCGCTTGATCTCGGCAATGAGGCCGTAGCCGGAGGCGGTCGCCCCCCGCAGGCGCTCGGCGAAGCCCCGGGGAGTTGGGGCTCCCTCGGCGCGGCGCTGCTGCTCGGCGGCGGAGACGCGCGCCTTGGCGGCGGCAACGTGCTTCGCCTTGTCGCGGCAGATACGGTCGAGCACGTCGCTCATGGCTTGGCCGCACCGGAATTGGTGATGGCGACCAGGCGCCCCAAGGTCGCACGGGCCCGTCCTTCGTCGATGGCCTTTGCTGCCAGTAACGCCCCTTCCTTCAATGTCGCCGCCTTGCCGGCGACGATCAACGCCGCCGCGCTGTTGAGGACAACGATGTCGCGATAGGCGCCGGGCATGCCGGCCAGAACGCCGGTGAGTGCGGCGGCATTGCCGGCGGCATCCGAACCCTTGAGCTGCTCGGGCTTGGCTCTGGGCAAGCCCGCATCCTCGGGCGTGATCTCGAAGCGGGTCACCCGCCCGCCCCTGAGCTCGGCGACAAGCGTCGGCCCGGTCGTGGTGATCTCGTCGATCCCATCCGAGCCATGGACGACCCAGGCGCATTCCGATCCGAGCGCCTGCAGCACGTCGGCGATCGGTCCGACCCACTCGCGGGCGAACACGCCCAAGAGCTGGCGCTTGGCGCCGGCCGGGTTGGAGAGGGGGCCGAGCAGATTGAAGACGGTGCGGGTGCCGAGCTCGACCCGGGTGGGGGCGACGTTGCGCATGGCGGCATGGTGGCGCGGCGCCATCATGAAGCCGATGCCCACTTCGAAGAGGGCTTGGCGCACGAGGCCGATATCGGCATCGATGTTGACGCCGAGCGCGGTCAAGACATCGGCCGAACCCGCTCTGGAGGAGAGCGCCCGGTTGCCATGCTTGGCCACCGGCACACCCAAGGAGGCGACCACCAGGGCGGCGGCGGTCGACACGTTGAAAGTGCCCGAGGCATCGCCGCCGGTGCCGCAGGTGTCGATGGCGCCCAGGGGAGCCTCGACCTTGAGCGCCTTGGCCCGCATTGCCCTGGCGGCGCCGGCAATCTCCTCGACGGTCTCGCCGCGCACCCGAAGCGCCATCAAGAAGCCGCCCATCTGCGCCGGCGTGGCGTTGCCGGACATCATGATCTCGAAGGCAGCCTCCGCCTCGGCGCCGGTGAGACGCTGGCCGGAAGCGGCTTTGGCGATGAGCGGCTTCAGATCGACGGATGCTTCGGTCATGCCGCTCGACGCCGGGGCTGGGTCACGGCCAGGAAGTTGCCGAGCAGCGTGTGACCATGCTCGGAGGCGATGCTCTCCGGATGGAACTGCACGCCGTAGATCGGCGCTTGATGATGCTGCAATCCCATGATCAGCCCGTCATCGGTCTCGGCGGTCACGCGCAAGGTGTTGGGAAGGCTCGCGCGCTCGACGATCAGCGAGTGGTAGCGCGTGCCCTGGAATTCATTCGCAATGCCTTGGAACAGGCCGCTCGCGTCATGGCGAACCTTGGAAACCTTGCCGTGCATAGGCAAGGGCGCCCGCACCACCTTGCCGCCGAAGGCCTGGCCGATCGCCTGGTGGCCGAGGCAGACGCCGAGGATGGGCACCTGGTCCGCGGCGGCGCGAATGAGGGCAAGGCAGATTCCGGCGCGGTCGGGATCGCAGGGGCCCGGGGAGAGGACGATGCCCTGCGGCCGCTTGGCGAGCGCCGCATCGACGCTGATTGCGTCGTTGCGCACCACCTCGACCTCGGCCCCGAGCTCGCCCAGGAAGTGCCAGAGATTGTAAGTGAAGCTGTCGTAGTTATCGATCAGCAGGAGCATCGGCGTCGCTTGGCAGTGGTCTCGTGGAGACAGGCTCGGCGTGGGCGCCGCCTTATAGCAAGTCCCCTCTTCGCGTGAAAGCCGAGGCGCCGGATCCGGTCCGCCATGAGCATTTTGTGACCTAGCTTGGAGCCGGCAGCGAACCACTATATATTGCGTCTGCTGTCAACGGCCTGCGGAGGCATTGCGCGTGGCCTCTCGGAAAGCACGCCGGCGACGCTCCTCACGAACCCCCGCTCACCAAAGGTCCACCCGCCAGGCTTCGCGGCCCGGCTGGCTCGCCCGGAGCTTCGGCTCGTTCGTGGGGGGCAACCGGTCCTGGGTGGTGGCTGCCGCCTCGGTGTTTGCGATCGGGGTGGGTCTGGGGATGGCGATGACCGGCTGGCAGGGGAAGCCCCCGCCGATCCCAACGGCCGCGGATCCCTCCGGCCCGCCGCCGGAATATTCCGCCCGCGACCGCCGCGCGCTCGACCGATTGATGGCCTCGGCGGCCGAGCAGCCGATCTACCGCGCCCCGCCTTATCGACCCGGTGCGGTGGCGTCCCGCGCCCCGGCGCTCGCGAGCCCGCCCGCGCCGGCGCTGCAACCGAGCCCGCCGGTCACAGCACCCCCGGCCGTGCCTGCACCAATGCAGCGCGTGAGGCCGACGCTGCCGCCGCCGCCGGCACTGTCATCGCTCCCGCCGCCGCCCCTCGACCAGGGCCAGCCCTGGCGTCGCTATGCCGTTGCGGTGCCGCCGCCGGATGATCGGCCGATGATTGCCGTCGTCATCGATGATGCCGGGGTCGATCGCGCGCGCACTCAGCAGGCGATCCGGTTGCGGGCACCCCTCACCATCGCCTTCCTGCCCTACGCCCAGGACTTGAAGGCGCAGACCGAGGCGGCGCATGCGGCCGGCCACGAGCTGATGGTGCATGTGCCGATGGAGCCCTTCGGGGAGTATCACGATCCGGGTCCGAACGTGCTCTTGGTCAAGCAGTCGCGCACCGAGCTTCTGCACCGCCTGGTGCGGGATCTGGAGAGCTTCCAGGGCTATGTCGGCATCAACAATCACATGGGAAGCCGCTTCACCAGCAATGCGGAAACCATGGGGCCGGTCGCCGCCGAGCTCAAGCGCCGGGGCCTGCTATTCCTCGATTCCCGCACGACCGCCCAGAGCGTCGCCTTCCAGGTCGCGGTCGAGCACGGGGTCCCGAGTGCCGT
This sequence comes from Pseudomonadota bacterium, assembly GCA_016195085.1. NCBI lineage: Bacteria > Pseudomonadati > Pseudomonadota > Pseudomonadota bacterium. The sequence continues at coordinate 142,720 of JACQAG010000022.1, forward strand.
TCGCGACGTCTTCCTCGACAACGAGGACAGGAGCGATGCGGTCCTGCGGCGGCTGGCGGAGCTGGAGCAGATCGCCCGGCGGCAGGGTCACGCGATCGCCATCGGCCATCCGCGCGAGGTGACCCTGGCCGAGCTCGAGCAATGGCTGCTCGGCGTCGAGACACGAGGCTTCCGCCTGGTGCCGGTGAGCGCCGTCGTCATGTCCCGGATCATGGTCGCCGGCGAGCTGGGCGACCGCCGCTGAGAGAGCGGGGACGGCCCTGGATCACGCGTTCGTAGGCGATGCTGCTGCCGGGCAGGCTTGCGCGGCTTCGCGGAGCAAGCGCATACTTTTCAGGCCGTCGGAGGGAAATCCAAAAAAGCCAAGATGCGCCTGCGCGGCTCGAGCCGGGACGCTGACCCCTGAGGAGACATCGATGCGCCATCTGACCGCAACCGTGTTTGGCGCCGTCGCAGGCGCGCTGGCAGCGAGTACGATCCTACTCGGCGGCGCCGATGCGAAGACGTTCCGCACGGCGCTCCGGGCCGATCCGGCCATGATCGACCCGATCACCAATTCCGAGATCGTCGCCGGCGACATTCTGAAGAACGTCTATGAGAGCTTCACCAGCGTATCGGGCGAGGGCAAGGTTTCGCCGGCGCTGGCGACGAGCTGGGAGACGATCGACAACGGCAACGGCTTCCGCTTCCACCTGCGCAAGGGCGTCAAGTTCCACAGCGGCCGCGAGCTCTCCGCCAAGGACGTGAAGTTCACCTTCGAGACCATGCTGACGCCCAGCATGAAGGGCGGATCGGCGGTTGTTTATCTGAAGAACGTCAAGGGCGCGCAGGAAATGCTGGACGGTAAGGCCAAGGATGCTCCCGGCATCGTCGTGATCGACGACAACACCGTCGACATCCATCTTGCGGTCAAGGACGTGCTCTTCCCGATCTACCCCTTCCTCATCATGGATTCCGCCGTCATGGCGGAGCAGGGGCCGGAATGGTTCAACAAGGTCTCCGCCGGCACCGGCCCGTTCAAATCGATCGCCTGGAAACGCGGTGTGTCGGTGACCTTGGAGGCGCATAAGGCCTATTGGGGTGGTGCTCCGACCGTCGACGGCGTGTCGATGCCGATCGTTCCCTCGAGCGACACCGCCTTGTCGATGTACGATGCCGGCGACATCGACTTCCTCTACGTGCCCGAGAACATTGTCAGCCGCGTCCTCGGCGATCCCCGCTACAAGGCCGAGCTCATCGAGTCGCCGCGGGCGCAAGCGCGCTATCTCGGCATGAACCAGAGCCTCTATGCGCCCTTCAAGGACAAGCGGGTGCGCGAGGCGATCTCGCTGTCGATCGATCGCCCAGGCATGATCAAAGGCCTCTACAAGGGCGCGGCGTTCCAGCTCAACGGCCAGATCACCCCGGGCGTGGCCGGCTTCGATCCGAAGAACGTGCCGCCGCTCAAATTCGATCCCGAGCGCGCGAAGAAGCTGCTGGTCGAGGCTGGGCTGCCGGGCGGCAAGGGCATGCCTCCGGTCGACATCCAGTCGACCGAGATCTTCAAGGACGAGATCACCTACTACGCCAACCAGCTGAAGCGCGTGCTCGGCATGGAGGTGAACGTCAAGATCGTCGAGCGCGGCACCCACATCAAGCAGATGAATGCCGGCGAGGTCGCCTTCTTCCCCTGGGGCTGGACGGCGGATTATCCCGACGGCCTCTACTATCTCTCGCAGATGTGGTACGGGCCCAGTCCCTACAATCGGGCCCGCTACAAGAACCCCGACTATGATCGGCTCATCGAAAAGGCGCAGGCCACCGCCGCCGACGCCGAGCGCTACAAGATCTACCACGAAGCCGAACGGGTGCTGATGGCGGATTGGGCGACGGCACCGCTGCCGATCCCCGCCGTCGTGGCCCTGCGCAAGCCCAACGTCAAGAACGTGACGGTGACGCCCTTCGGCTATTCGCCGTTCAACAAGATCCAGATCAATTGATCGGGCACCGACGGAAGCTCGTGCCGTGCCTCAGACGTTCTGTCCGCCTTTTTCGTCATGCCCGGACTTGATCCGGGCATCCGTCGTATTCGTGAGCAGGCTTAAGAAGCAGAGGGCATCCAACGGCTTCTGGGGCGACCGCGCGTACGATGGATTGCCGAGTCAAGCCCGGCAATGACGATTGAGGAACACGGAAAGCGCGTCGGGGCGATCGCACTAGTCGCGACTTAAGGTGCTGCGCTACGCCACGCGTCGCTTGATCGGGCTCATCCCGGTGCTGCTGGCCGCGATCATATTGACCTTCGCGGCCAACCAGCTCATTCCGGGCGACCCGATCACGATCATGTTGAGCGATCAGTCGGCGAATAAGGAGCTGGCCGACCGCCTGCGCGCCCAGTACGGACTCACGCTCCCGGTCTGGCAGCAATTCGTCAACTACATCCTCTCCATCCTGCACGGCGACTTCGGATTGTCATTCCGCTTCGTCGGCGCGCATGTCGTCGATGTGATCTGGGACGGGCTGATGATCAGCCCGGTGCTCGCTCTCGCTGCCACCGCCTTGGCCGTGCCAACTGGCGTGGTGGTCGGCATCTTTGCGGCGCTGCGACGCAATCGTCGAGCCGACACGGCGGTGATCCTCGCGCTCGTTGCCGGTATTTCCATTCCTAATTTCGCCATGGCTGCCTATCTCGTGTACCTCTTCAGCGTCAAACTTGCGGTGCTGCCGGTGGCCGGGTGGGGCAGGCTCGACCAGGCCGTGCTTCCGGTGCTGGTCCTGGCGCTTCAGCCGGCTGCGCAAATCGGCCGCCTGTCGCGCACCTATATGCTGGAGGTCCTTGGACAGGATTACATTCGAACCGCCCGGGCAAAGGGACTGCGCGAGCGCCTCGTTGTCTACCGCCACGCCTTGCGCAACACGCTCGTGCCCTTGCTGACGACGATTGGCATCATATTTGGCACGCTGTTGTCGGCTAGTTTCGTCATCGAGACCATTTTCAACATTCCAGGCCTGGGACGCCTTGCCATACAGTCCGTGTTCGCTCGCGACTATCCGGTGACAACGGCAATCGTGCTGTTGTTCACCTTCTTCTACACCATGGTCAATCTCGTCGTGGATCTGCTCTACGGTCTGATCGATCCGCGCATCCGCCTTGGTGGTGGGCAATCGTGACACTGGCAAGCCTGCCTACGGCCGATGCGGGGGCCAAGTCGGCCTTGCCTGTGCTCACCTCGCGATCGGAGTTCTGGATTCGCTTCCGGCGCAATCGGAACGCAGTGGCGGGTTCCGTGCTGGTGGCTCTCGTCATCCTCGTGGCCTTGTTCGCCGACCAGCTGGCGCCGCATAGCTACGAGGACACCGACCTGCTCTCGGTGTGGGCCGAGCCTTCGGCCGACCAGTGGCTCGGCGGCGACTCGCTCGGCCGCGATGTGCTGAGCCGGCTCATCTTAGGCGCGCGGGTGTCGCTGGTCGTCGCCTTCTCGGTGCTGGCGATTACGCTCTCGGTGGGCATTCTCTTGGGCATGATCGCCGGATATTTCGGCGGCTGGCTCGACTCCCTCATCATGCGCACGGTCGACATCGTCTTCGCCTTTCCCGATATCGTGTTCGCTATCCTGATCGCAGCCGTCATGGGGCCGGGCGTCTTGACCGTCATCGCAGCGCTCTCGCTCGTCTGGTGGCCGGGTGTCGCCCGGCTCACGCGGTCCTTGGTGCTGGGGCTGAAGACCGAGCTCTATGTCGACGCGGCGATCGCCTGCGGCACCAGGCCGTTCACCATCCTGTTCCGCCATTTGCTGCCCAATATCGTGGCGCCGCTCATCGTGCGCGCCTCGATCGGTGTCGGCTTCATCATCATGGCGGAGGCAACGCTCTCCTTTCTCGGCATCGGCGTGCAGGAGCCGACGCCGAGCTGGGGCGGCATGATCCGCGACGGCATTCTGCGCCTGCGCACCGAGCCATATCTCGGGCTCTCGGCCTCGACGGCGCTGGCGCTGACCATCATCGGCTTCAATCTCTTGGGTGACGGGCTGCGCGACCTCTTGGACCCGCGCGTCCGCGATCGCTGATGGTCAGCCTCTTGGAGGTCAGTGATCTTGCCGTGTCGTTCCAGGCGCTCGACCGGCGCTTGACCGTGGTGGATGGCATCTCCTTTCGGTTGGCGCCAGGGGAGGTCTTGGGTGTCGTGGGTGAGAGCGGCTCCGGCAAGTCGGTGACGGCGCTGTCGATCATGCGTCTGCTGGGCGAGCAAGGCGCCATCGACCGCGGACGGGTCGAGCTGGACGGCCGCGATCTCACCCGCCTCTCCGAGCAGGAGATGCTGAGTGTCCGCGGGCAGGCGGTTTCGATGATCTTTCAGGAGCCGATGACCAGCCTCAATCCCGTCTACACCGTGGGCCTCCAGATCGCCGAGACCTTGGTCGAGCATCTCGGCATCGGCTGGACCGAGGCGCGGGCCCGCGCGGTCGAGCTCATGGGCGAGGTCGGCATCCCGGCGCCCGCGGAGCGGCTCGGTCAGTATCCGCACCAGCTGTCGGGCGGCATGCGCCAGCGGGTTATGGTGGCGATTGCGATCGCCTGCTCGCCGCTTCTCCTCATCGCCGACGAGCCGACGACCGCGCTCGACGTCACCATCCAGGCGCAGATCCTCGAGCTCATGCGCAGGCTCCGCGACAAGACCGGTGCGGCGATCATGATGATCACCCACGATCTCGGCGTCATCGCCGACATCGCCGACCGCGTCATCGTCATGTATGCGGGCCAGATCGTCGAAGAGGCTTCGGTTGCCGATCTTTTCGAGCGTCCGCAGCATCCCTATACGCGGCTGCTTCTCCGCTCCGTGCCGTTGGCGACGGCGAAGCGGCAGCGTCTGGAGGCGATCGCGGGCGCCACACCCTCGCCCAGGCAGTTTCCGAGCGGCTGCCGATTTCACCCGCGCTGCCCGGATGCGGTCGAACGCTGCCGATCGGAGATGCCGGTCCTCGAACGGACGAGTGCGGCCGGCGGTGTCCGCTGCTGGCGCGCGGGCGAGCCAGGCCTCCTTTCCGGGAGGCCGTCGTGAGCGCGAAGCTGCTCAGCGTCGAAGGCTTGTCCAAGGATTTTTCCGTGGCCGCTTCCGGGTTTGCAGCGCCACGTCGGCTGCGAGCGGTCGAAGACGTCAATTTCGATCTGTCGCCGGGGGAGACCCTCGGCTGCGTCGGGGAGAGCGGCTGCGGCAAGACCACGCTTGGCCGTATGATCCTGAGATTGGTCGAGCCATCGGCCGGCCGGATTCGGTTCGATGGACGGGACATCACGCGCCTCGCCGAGGCCGAGATGCGCCCGCTGCGTCGCCACCTGCAGGTGGTCTTTCAAGATCCCTTCTCCTCGCTCAACCCCAGGCTTCGCGTTCGCGACATCATCGCCGAGCCGCTGCAGAACTTCGGTCTCGATCGCCCAGCGATCGATCGGCGCGTGGCCGAGGTGATGGAGATCGTCGGATTGGCGCCCGAGTATGCCAGCCGGTATCCGCACGCATTCTCCGGCGGTCAACGCCAGCGGATCGGCATCGCCCGGGCGCTGGCGCTGACCCCAAAGCTGATCGTCTGCGACGAAGCGGTCTCCGCGCTCGACGTGTCCATTCAAGCGCAGATTCTCAACCTCCTCGGCGACATTCAGCGACAGTTCGGGCTCTCGCTCTTGTTCATCTCCCACAACCTCGCGGTGGTTCGGCATGTGAGCCATCGCATCGCGGTCATGTATCTGGGCCGGCTGGTCGAGCTCGCGAGCGAGGAGGCGCTGTTCGAGCGGCCGCTCCATCCCTATACCACGGCGCTCATCGGCGCGGTTCCCGAACCCGATCCGAAGCGCCGCGGAAAAAGGCAGATCTTGCAGGGGGAGATGCCGAGCCCGCTCGATCCGCCGACCGGCTGCGCCTTTCGCACGCGATGTCCGAAAGCGGAGCCCAAGTGCCGCGAGCTCGTCCCGGAGTTTCGCGAGGTCGAGTCTGGACGCTGGGTTCGCTGCCATTTTCCGGGATAGCCATTTTTCGAGATAGACTGGGATCGAGGGGGACGATGATCTTCGAGCGAACCAACTACTATGCGAAGCCGGGCCGAGAAGCGGCCGTGCTCGCCACGCGGCGCAAGGCGAACGCCGTGCGCGTGGCGCTGGGGCTGCCGGCCGGCTCCATCTACCTCAAGGCCGGAGGCGAGGGGCCGGATGTGAGCTGGGAATGCGAGTTCGCCGATGCCGCGACGCACCAAGCCGATTTGAAGGCCCGGGCGGAGAGCGCCGAGTTCGAGCGCGTACGCAGCGAGATGCGGGAGGCCATCGCCCGCTTCGAGCGCCATCTGGAGTCACGCGATGCGGACTTGAGCGGCCGCGTCGGTGCCCGGACGTTGGCGGGGCTGCCGATCGTGCCTCGGGAGCTCGCCTTCCAAAGCGGCGGGCTGACACTCAAGGGCTTCCTCTACATGCCGCCAGGCACCGGGCCGTTTCCTTGCATGATCCGCAACCACGGCAGCGGCATCCAGCAGGGCAGCACGGATATATCGCGCCCCGGCACCGCAAGCTGGCTCTTGAGCTGGGGGATTGCTTCGTTCCTGCCGCATCGCCGCGGCTACGGCAATTCGCCCGGTACACCCTGGCGCCAGGATTGCTCGGCGGAGTTCGGCACGCCGGAATATGACGAGCAGATCGCCAGGCGCCTCGACGGGGAGAGTGACGACGTGTTGGCGGCGCTGGACTTCGTCGAGACCCTGCCGGAGATCGAGCGCGACCGCATCGGCGTGATGGGGAGCTCGTTCGGCGGCGTCAACACCCTGCTGGCCGCGGCCAAATCGGATCGCTTTCGCTGCGGCATCGATTTCGCCGGCGCGGCGATGAACTGGGATCGAACGCCGCAGCTGCGCCGGCTCATGCTCGCCGCCGCGCATCGCCTCACCCGGCCCATGTTCTTCATCCAGGCGGCCAGCGATTACAGCATCCGCCCGACGATCGAATTGGCCGCAGCCCTGGCCGGCAGCGGCAAGGTGATCGAGTCCAGGATCTATCCCGACTATGGGATCAACCGCGACGAAGGGCACTTGTTCGAGAGCACCGGCCAGCTGCTCTGGGCGCCCGATGTGCGGCGCTTCCTGGAACGCTGGCTATGAGCAAGGCGCGAAGCGGTGCCGCGCCGGGCGCGTGGTTGGAGGATCTCACCTGGCCCGAGGCGCAGAAGCGGTTCCGCGCCGGCGCCGTCGTCGTCGTTCCCATCGGCGCCCGCTCGAAGGAGCATGGCCATCACTTGCCGCTGAAGACGGATTATCTCTTGGCACGCGAGCTCGGCCGACGGGTGGCCGCGGCGCTGCCGGTGGTGGTGGCGCCGGTCATCGACTTCGGCTACTACCCCGCCTTCATCAACTATCCCGGAAGCCAGCATCTTCGTGCCGAGACCTTCGTTGCGCTGGTCAAGGATCTCATCGGCAATCTGATCGACCATGGCGTGACGCGGATCGCGATCATCAATACGGGGGTGTCAACAGAGGCGCCTTTGCGGATCGTGCAGCGCGACATCCTGGTCGAATGCAAAGTGCGCGTCGCCTGCGCCGATATTCGCGGTCTCGGCCGGGCGACGAGCAACCTCATGCGGCAGAAGCTGGGCGGGCATGGCGATGAGCATGAAACCTCGATGATCCTCGCGATCGAGCCAGGCTCGGTGAAGATGGCGTTGGCGCGCCCCGACTACGGCAATATGCTGAAGGCGCCGCAGACCGTTTTCGTGCAACCCAGCACCTTCGGGGGCAATCCCGATTCCGGCATCGACTACAGCCTGACCGGCGTGCGCGGCGATCCGAGCCTCGCCACCGTCGCCAAGGGCCGCAAGATCCTGGACGCCATGGCGGGCGAGCTGGTTGCGGGCATTCGCGCGCTGTTTCCCGAAGCCTTCGCGGCGGTCAAGGCCGCCGCCGGCGCGGCACCAAGGCGCCGTCGAGGTTCGAAGCGATGACGCAAGGACCGCGCTCTTGGGATGAGACCGTCGATGTCGTGATCGTCGGTTTCGGATATGCCGGCGGCATTGCCGCGATCGAGGCGGCCGATGCCGGGGCGGAGGTGCTGCTCGTCGAGAAAATGCCGGATCCCGGCGGCATTTCGGTGTGCTCGGCAGGCGGCGTGCGCCTGGCGCTGGATGCCGACGAGGCGTTGGCCTATCTCAAGGCGACCAATGCCGGCACCACGCCCGATGCGGTGCTGGCGGTGCTCGCTCGCGGCATGACGATGGTCGCCGACCAGTTGCGGTGCTTGGCCGGCGTCAGCGGCGCCACCGTCGGCATCCGCGAGGCGGTGGGCAACTACCCCTTTCCCGGCGTCGACACCTTCGGCTTCGCCACCATCGACGAGCTCCCGGGTTTCGATGCCGAGAAGGCATTTCCGCAGGTCAGGGGCTCGATCTTCGGAGCGCGCCTGTTCAAGGTCGTCGCCGACAACGTGGCTGAGCGCCGCCGCATCTCGGTGCGCCTTGCCACGCCGGCGAAGCGTTTGGTGCGCGACGGCGATGGGGCGGTCCTGGGGGTGGTGCTGGATGGGCCATCGGGCGAGCGCCATGTGGCGGCGCGCCGCGCCGTCGTGCTCGCGACCGGCGGCTTCGAGGCCGATGGGGCGATGCAGGCGCAGTTCTGGCAGATCAAGCCGGTGCTCTCGGCTGCATTCCGCGGCAATACCGGCGACGGTATCCGCATGGCTCAAGCGGTCGGCGCCGGTCTATGGCACATGTGGCATTTCCACGGCTCTTATGGTTTCCGCCATCCCGATCCCGGCTATCCATTCGGCATTCGCACCAAACGACTGCCGGATTGGCTCCCGGGCAAGGGGCCCCGCGGTGATGTCCGCATGGCCTGGATCATGGTCGATCAGACCGGGCGACGCTTCGCCAACGAATACCACCCCTACCTGCAGGATACCGGCCACCGCCCGATGGAGGCGTTCGACCCGGAGATCATGCGGTTTCCGCGCATTCCCGCCTTCATGATCGTCGATGACGCCGGTCGCAGGCTCTACCCCTTAGGGGCGCCGACCTATAACGACCGGGGCGTTCGGATGAGCTGGAGCCGAGACAACGAGGCCGAGGTCGCCCTGGGCCTCATTGGCCGCGCCGCCTCGGTGGCCGCTGTCGCAGGGGCGATCAAAGTGTCCGAGGCGGCGCTCGCCGATACGCTGGAACGCTGGAACCGCGCCTGTCGAGACGGGCACGATCCGGAATTCGGCCGGGCCGCCAGCACCATGGTGCCGATCGCCACGCCGCCATTCTACTACGCGCCGATGTGGCCCATCGTCTCCAACACCCAAGGTGGGCCGGTGCACGACGCGCGTCAGCGCGTGTTGGACGCCTTCGGTCAAGTCATTCCGAAGCTCTATGCCGCCGGCGAGCTCGGCAGTGTGTTTGGCCATCTCTACATGTCCGGGGGAAACCTTGCCGAATGCTTTATCGGCGGCGCAATCGCCGGTCGTGAAGCCGCAGCCGAGAGCCCGGTCGGGGAGAGGGCAGCGGCGGACTAAGGCCTCATACTTTCGTCTGATGCCGCCACTGTTAGGATTCCGTTAATCCTTCCCGATCCGAGGCGTGCCGACCGGTCCAGAGGGCTCGCTGCCTTTGGCGGCGGCGGCGATGGCGCTCCTTCATCCGAACGGATGTTCCAAGCGCTTCTTAGGATTTTCTTCATACTTTTGTCTAGTACACGCGAACCCCGCCGCCCTCTAGGAATGCCCCGCAATTGCGACCATCAGCAACAAACGGAGGCGGTCATGTCATTCAAGAGCATACGGATCAGCGGTCAGCTCGGCTTGCTTGCCGGCGTTGTCCTCATCGGATTTGCCGCGATTGGCGGCCTGTACTGGTATGGCGTCGGTCAACAGAATGCGTTCCGCATCGCCGAGGACGCCGCCGTTCTCGCCAAGGAGACGGTATCGGCTGCCAGCTACGAATTTCTCGAGGCCCGCGGGCAGGAGAAGAATTTCCTGATGCGGAAGAGCGACGCCGATCTCAAGGCGCATTCGAACGCGGTGGCCGCCGTACGCAAGAATTTCGATGCACTCAAAGCGATGACGGTCCTGAGAGACGATGCGAAGATGCTCGAGGAGATCGGTACCGGGTTCGAGGCCTATGTCGCAGGCTTTAATAAGCTCGCAGAGCAGGTGCGCCAAGCCGGCTACACGGAAAGCGAAGGCCTGCAGGGAGCCATGCGAAAGGCGGTGCATGAGATCGAGAGCTCCGTCGCTGCCGCCGGAGATCTCCAAGCCACGGCCGATATGCTGATGCTTCGGCGTCACGAAAAGGACTTTCTCGCACGGTCCTCCAAGCAGTATGTCGATGCCTTCACGAATGCCGAGAAGATACTGCTCGCCCATTTGGCCGCGAGCAATCTAACCGAGGCCGACCAAGCGCATGTCAGGGCGCTGATGGCGGAGTACAGCAAGTCCTTCCACGATCTGGCGGGCGTATGGATGGTTATCCCGACGGAGACCGCCGCCCTTACGCAAACATTCAACGCGATTACGCCTAAGGTTGGCGGTCTCATCAGCAAGATCGCGACCATCGCCACGAATGCGGCAGCCGAGAAGCTGGCGACCGACGCGCGCATCAATCTGCTCATGATCTCCACGATTCTCGTGTCCCTGATCGCTGTCGGCATCGTCTGCATCGTGATCGCCCGTGCGATCACCCGGCCCTTGACCGCGCTCACCGGTGCCATGCAGAGCCTCTCGTCCGGCGCGCTCGAAACCGAGGTCCCCGCTCGGGAGTATCGGAACGAGATCGGCACGATCGCCGCGGCGCTCGGCATATTCAAGGACTCGGCTTTGCGGATGCGCGAGCTCCAGGCCGAGGCCGAGCGCAAGGGTGCCGAGTCGACGATGCGTGCCTCCAAGCTCGGTGCGGCGACCCAAAAGTTCGAAACCACCATCCAAGACGTGACCAGCGCCTTGGCGAGCTCCGCTGGCCAGATGCGCTCGACCGCCGAAGCCATGTCGGCGACCGCCGAGGAGACCTCACGCCAGTCGACGGCCGTCGCCGCAGCCTCCGAACAGGCATCGACCAACGTCCAAACGGTGGCGGCAGCCGCAGAGGAGCTCTCGGCGTCGATTTCGGAGATCTCCCGGCAGGTCGCGCAGTCGACGGTGGTGACGGGCACCGCATTGGGCCAGGCGAACCAAAGCTCCGCCGCGGTCCGGAGCCTCGCCCAGTCGTCGATGAAGATCGGGGAAATCATCGATCTCATCAGCGAGATCGCCGGCAAGACCAATCTGCTGGCGCTCAACGCCACGATCGAGGCGGCGCGGGCGGGCGAAGCCGGCAGAGGCTTTGCGGTGGTCGCCTCCGAGGTCAAGTCGCTCGCCACTCAGACGGCCAAGGCCACCCAAGACATCACCCAGCAGATCTCGACGATTCAGGGCCAGACCGATGCAGCCGTGAAGACCATCGGTGTCATCTCGGAGACCATAGGCGAAGTGAACGCGATTGCGACCACCATCGCCTCGGCCGTCGAGGAGCAGGGTGCGGCCACCAAGGAAATCGCCCGGAATGTTCAGCAGGCCGCAGCGGGAACCAACGAGGTCTCTTCGAACGTGACGGGGGTCAGTCAAGCAGCGAGCGAGACGGGAAAGAGTGCCGCCGATACGCTCAAGGTCGCGACTGATCTCGGCGCCAAGGCGGAGCTGCTGAAGGTCGAGGTGGAGCGGTTCCTCTCCGAGGTGCGGGCGGCATAAGAGAGCACGGCTTCCGGCCACCCGCGGTCTTGGTGGTACTTATGTGTCGACATGATACGCTAGCGCCAATTGCCGTTTGAGGCCGAACGGGCTTTAGAATTGATTTGGTAAGGTGGTCGGGGAGGGGGGCTCGTGCGCCCCTTCTTGGCTTTGGCGATCACCTCCGGGCAGTGCCGTTGATCGACCGGACTTGCGAATGGAGCCGATGACCGCCTTCGATGCCGCGAAACAAGAAGCGCTGCTTCGTCAGCTTGTAGGCGGCGTGATCGTCTCCTGCCAGCCGGAGCCGGGAGGTCGTTTCGATGCACCCGAGTCCGTGGTCGCCTTTGCGCTGGCGGCGACGGCGGCGGGGGCGAAGGGCTTGCGCATCCAGGCGGCGAGAAACGTCGAGGCGGTGCGGAATGCCTGCGCCTTGCCGGTGATCGGCATCGTCAAGCGCGACTTGGAGTCGAGTCCGGTTAGGATCACACCGCTCATCGCCGATGTGGAGGCGCTGGCGGATGCGGAGGCGGCAATCATCGCCGTCGATGCAACCGAACGGGTGCGGCCGACCCCGGTGGCCGAGCTGATCGCCGCCATCCACCGGCGCGGCCGGATCGCGATGGCGGACATCGCCACTCCCGGTGAGGCGCTTAGCGCCGTCGCCGCCGGCGCGGACGTGCTCGCCTCGACCATGTCTGGCTACACAGGCCCGGGGCCGACGCCTGGCCTTCCCGACCTGGCGCTCGTCCGCTACTGCGCCACGCTCGGGCGCCCGGTTTTTGCGGAAGGCCGCTACAATACGCCGGCGCTCGCCGCCGAAGCGATCCGTGCCGGTGCCACGGCCGTCGTGGTGGGATCGGCGATCACCCGGCCGGAACGCATCACCGCGTGGTTTCGTGCCGCGGTCGAGGCAGCGTCGCCGACAACGACGCCGGTGTTGGCCTTCGACATCGGCGGCACGAAGACGCTTGCCGCCCTGGTGCTGGGCGCCGAGGTGCTCGAACGTCGGATGGTGCCGACGCCGCGCGATGTCGCGGATCCCGGCTGGATCGAAGCGATCGCCCGGCTCGCCTCCGGCTGGTCGGGCCGCTACGCCATCGCGTCCGCGGTCGTGACCGGCTTGGTGGTGGCTGGCCGCTGGTCGGCGGTCAATTCCGGCGTCTTGCAGATTCCCGAAGGCTATCCGTTGGAGGAGCGCCTATCGAAGGCATTGGGCGTTCCCACATTGAGCATGAACGACGGCAATGCGGCGGCGTGGGGCGAGTATCGCCATGGCGCCGGGCGCGGGCGGGATCTGGCCTTCGTCACGGTTTCCAGCGGGATCGGCGGCGGCATCGTCTCCCAGGGGCGCTTGCTGTGCGGAGCGCGCGGTTTTGGCGGCAGCCTCGGGCAGGTGCCCTGGAAGCTTGGCGCCGAAGGCCGGTCGCTCGAGGCCCGAGCCTCCGGCTTCGGGATGGCGGCGGTCGCGCGGTCCCAGGGTCGCGCTGCAGAGGCGCCGGACGCAGCCGCGATCTTCGCGGCGGCAGGGCGAGGCTCCCCCTGGGCCGAACAGATCGTCGCCGACGCGATCGACGACCTCGCCGCAGCACTCGTCGGACTGCAGGCCATCATCGACCCGGATCTGATGGTCATCGGCGGCGGGGTCGGCCTGGCCGAGGGCTTTATCGAGAGGCTCCGCCAGGCAGCGCAGAAGCACCATCGCCTGCTGGTGCCGAAGATCGTCCCGGCCGCGCTCGGAGCCGATGCCGGCATCGTCGGTGCCGCCGATCTCGCGCTGACGGGCGAGGGGCCGGCCATGCGCTAAACAAAAAGCCGCGCCAGTTGCCTGGCGCGGCTTTGCCGGAGCTGGCCCGACTAGTGGTGGATCGAGACTTCCTTGTTATCCTTGAGGAAGAGATAGCCGACCACCACGGTCATGAGCGAGACGACGATCGGGTACCAAAGTCCATAGTAGATGTCGCCGGACGAAGCCACCATCGCCGTGGCGAGCAGCGGCAGCATGCCGCCAAACCAGCCATTGCCGATGTGATAGGGCAGCGACATCGAGGTGTAGCGGATCTTGGTCGGGAACAGCTCGACCAGGAAGGCCGCGATCGGCCCGTAGACCATGGTGACGTAGATCACCATGATGACGAGCAGCAGCTCGACCATGAAATAGTTGACCTTCGCCGGGTCGGCCGTGGCCGAGAAGCCGGCGGCTTTGAGCGCGTCGTTCCATTTCGCCGTGTTCCAGCCCTCGACCTTGGCACTGCCGATGGCGACGTTCACCGCCGGGCCCGGCGCGTGCACGGTGGTGAACGACAGACCGGCCTTGGTCAGGAAGTCCTTGGCCCGGTCGCAGTCGGTGAAGCTCGACCACGGCCCGACGAAGATGTGGAAGTTGCAGTTGGCCGCGTCGGCCGTCAGCACGATCGGGTTCTTCTGCTGGAAGGCCTCGAGGTCCGGGTTCGCATAGTGGAGGAGGCCATGGAACAGCGGGAAGTAGGTCACCGCGGCGATCAGGCAGCCCGCCAGGATGATCTTGAGCCGTCCGATGCGGTCCGACAGCGCGCCGAAGACGATGAAGAACGGCGTGCCGATGAGCAACGATAGCCCGATCAAGGCATAAGCCGTCACGAAGTCGAGCTTGGCCGTGATGGTGAGGAAGAAGAGGGCGTAGAACTGGCCCGTGTACCACACCACGCCCTGGCCGGCGGTGGCGCCGATCAGCGCCAGGGCCACGAATTTGTTGTTCGGGTACTTGAAGAAGCTTTCGGTGAGCGGAGCGGATGAGCCGCGCCCCTCCGCCTTCATCCGCTGGAATACCGGGGACTCGTTCAGCTTGAGGCGGATATAGACCGAGAACACCAGCAGGATGAGCGACACCAGGAACGGAATGCGCCAGCCCCAATCGATGAAGGTCTTGGCATCGAAGGTCGTCCGGCACAGGCCGATGACCAGGAGCGCCAGGAAGAAACCCAGCGTCGCCGTCGTCTGGATCCAGCTGGTGGCGTAGCCCCGCTGATTCTCGGCCGCATGTTCGGCGACGTAGGTCGCGGCACCGCCGTATTCGCCGCCAAGCGCCAGACCCTGCGCCAGACGCAGGCTCACCAGCAGGACGGGTGCGAGCCAGCCGATTGCCGTGAAGGTGGGCAGGAGGCCGACCGCGAATGTGGCGCTACCCATGACGACGATGGTGATGAGGAAGGTGTATTTGCGCCCGACGAGATCGCCGATCCGGCCGAAGAAGACCGCACCGAAGGGGCGCACGAGGAAGCCGGCCGCATAGGTCGCGAAGGCCGAGAGCAGCGCCGCCGTGTCGTTGCCTGGCGGAAAGAACAGGGCGGCGAAGAAGGGGGCAAGAGTGGCGTAGAGGTAGAAGTCGTACCACTCAAAGACGGTGCCGAGCGAGGAGGCGAAAATGACTCGCCGTTCTTCCTCCTTCGACACTATGGGCCGCAAGCGGGTGTCAAGGACAGCTTCTGCAGTCATCGGTGGAATCCTCCGCGTATCGGTTGAGCAATTTTTTTCATTTGGATCGGCTGATGGGTGGATCGGCAAGGGAGAAGCCGGCCCCGGCAGGCCGAGGCGGCCTGGAAGTCCGTCCTTGGCGCGCATGGCGCCCCGGCTTCGCCGATTTCGTCATCGTTTCCATCCCCCTTGCTTGGCTTTGCACCCACACCGCAGCCAAGTACCGCCGGTAGGGCACGGGGCGTTCTCCGGCCCTCGCGCAGTTCCGACCACGGGCGATCTCGCCACTGTAAAAATCGCCTGTGTCGCGCTTTCGTGGGTCAAGCATATGTCATAATGAGGATCTATTCGCAATGCGAAAGGATCTCGCGAGTGCCGTGAAAGATCATCTCGACCCTTGAATCTTGGTATTAACCTGGCTGACGTTTGCTTTTGCCTAGATTTCAAGCATGCGCGCCAATTCTGCGGCTTCTCTGGTCGGATAGCCTTCTTTCGCGGTTGCAACTTGTTCCTTCGCAGCTGCGGCAAGCCAGGGCCTGGTGTGAATTTGCCGATTCGACCGCAGCGTGTACGCCGAGGGAGGCCGCGCGACTTCGCCTGGCTGCCCACGCTCGTGCCAACTCGGCCCTGTACAGCCAAGGCCTCGATCTGGCGAAATGCGCCCGTCCACCTCGGTCCTCCCAAGCAGTGTTGCGGACGGTCATGACGCTGAGCGACAAGCGTGCAAACAATCTCGGCTACTACTTCAGCAATGCGGCGATCGCGCATGCGGAGAAGGTGGCGTTGATCGATCTGTCCGGCTCGGCGCCGCGCGAGATCGCCTACGCCCTCTTGGACGAACGCCACGACCGGTTTGCCGCGCTCATGAGCGGGCTCGGGCTCAAGCCCGGCGACCGCATGGCAATGGCAGTCGGCAATCGCTTCGAGTTCGTCGAGATCATGTACGGCGCCATGCGGGCGGGCGTGGTGCCGGTGCCGCTCAACACCAAGCTCGCCGCCGATACGCTCGACTACACGATGAAGGATGCCGGCTGCGTCGCCGCCGTCGTCGAACCCGGCGCCAATCCGCATATGGTGGGGCTGGTCGATGGCCTCGATCTGAAGGTCAAGCTCGCCTTCGCTCCGGTGCCGCAGGGTTGGCTCGACTATGAACGGGAGCTGGCGCACGCCGCGCCCGAATTCGATCCGCCGGCGATCGCCGATGATCACCCGTCGTTCCAGCCCTATACCTCGGGTTCGACCGGTCGGCCGAAGGGTGTGGTGCTGACGCATGAAGGGCAGCTCTGGTGGATCCGCTGCTTGCAGAAATACTGGCCCGGCCCTCCCGATCAGCGCGCGCTCGCCGCCGTGCCGCTCTACCATAAGAACGCCATGGCCGGCGCCATCAAGCCGATGCTGCAATGTGGCGGCTCGGTGGTGATCCTCCCCAATTTTGAGCCGCGCCGGTTCCTGCAGGTGCTCTCCGACTACCGCTGCACCCATGCCGGCGGCGTGCCGGCGGTGTTCACGCTGCTTCTGCAGCAGCGCGACCTCATTGCGAGCCTCGACTTCTCCTATCTGCAGGCGCTCAAGATCGGTTCCGCACCGACGCCGAAGGAGCTCATGGACGCGGTCGAGGCCGCCTTCGGCGTCAAGGTGTCGGAAAGCTATGGGCTCACCGAGGGGGGGCCGGTGATGATCGGTCCGCCGCTCGATGGCAGGGAGGTGCCCCATGGCAGCTGCGGGGTTGCCTGGCCCGAGGGCGAGATCAAGCTCGCCAGCGCCGACGGCAGGGCGAGCGGCAGCTATGGCGAGCTGTGGGTCAAGAACCCGGGTGTCACGCCGGGATATCACGGCCTGCCCGAGGTCAATCGCCAGCGCATCGTCGATGGCTGGCTCAAGACCGGCGATCTGTTCAGCCGGGACGCGGGCGGCTTCTACTATTTCCGCGGCCGTACCGACGACATGTTCAACTGCGGTGGAGAGAACGTCTATCCCCTCGAGGTCGAGAATCTCCTGCTGAAGCACCCCGCCGTCGCCGACGTCTCGGTCGTGCCGGTGCCGCACAAGATCAAGGGCGAAGCGCCGGTCGCGATGGTCGTACTCGCCAACGGTAAAGCCGCGGACGAGACCGCGCTGAAGTCGTTCTGCCTTTCCGGCGGCCCTGCCTATGCGCATCCGCGCCGCGTCTTTTTCGTCGACGACCTGCCTTTGAACGGCGCCGGCAAGACCGATCGCAAGGTCGTGCAGAAGCAAGTGCTGGCCATGCTGGGCGAGGCGGGCCTGGGCGGCGCGTGACGCTTCGGTGCCGATAACGCCGCCATGATCGATGGGCGCGACGATCCCGCATAGCCCCTCTCACCCATCTCGCTTGGACGGCGCATCGCGCGACGGGCATGGGACAGCGATAGAGCCGCTATCAGGCACGGCGTCGGGCGCCACGAGTCTCTCGAGCGCTGCGGTGCTGGCGCCGCCTTCATGGCTGTCCCTCCGGCCGGGAGATCTTATTGTGTCTCCTCGGATCGGACTCTAGGACTCGTCGCCCCGCCGCTCAACTAGGGTAAACCCTAGTGTCCCGCCCCTGTAATTCGTCCGCGAATTTCCGGGATAAGCGGGTCGCTCATCTGTTTAAACGAGTGTGATTTGGGTTTCGAGGCTCGCCTGCGCGCTTCGGAATCGTCCCGCTCGTGGGGATGGCGGGCTTCAGCCGGTTAACGAAAGGCGTATCAGCTCCGCCAGGGAATGCACCTGAAGCTTCTCCATGATGCGCGCGCGATGCCATTCGATGGTCTTGACGCTGACCGCCAGCTCGTCGGCGATCACGCGGTTCGGCTTTCCGGCGACGACGCGCTCCATGACCTCGCGCTCGCGCGGGGTCAAGGCCGCCAGCTGCGAAGACACGCCTTCGCCGCGTCGACGTCGCGCCCAGGAATCCGCGCTGCTCTTCAGACATGTGCGAACGAGCTCGACCAGGTGCCGGTAGTCGAAGGGCTTGACCACGAAGTCGACCGCCCCATGCTTCACCGCCGCGACCGCTTGCGCGATCTCGGCGGTGCCGGAAATGAACACGATCGGCAGCTCGACGCCACGGTCCTTGAGTCGCTGCTGCAGCGCCAGCCCGTCCATGCCGCCGAGCGTGAGGTCAAGCACGAGGCACACCGGCCCGTCCGCTTCGAAGGCCTCGAGGAACGACTCGCCGCCGTCGCAGCCGACGACGCGAACGCCTTCCCGTCCCAGCAGCCAGGCGAATAGACGACGAATCGACGGGTCGTCGTCCACGACATAGACGACCGGCCTTGCCATCTCCGGTTCGACCGAGGCCACAGCGGCGCCCCAGGCCATGCGCGCCTCCCGTCCTGCGCCGGGCAATGTTGATGCTTACGGGGGATTCTGACAATAGGCATAAGATCGTGGCGGCCCCCCGACCGTTAGTAAAATCGCGCAACTTTATGATCGTCAATCGGACGGCGCCCGGCGCCGGCGGCATTTCGAGGCCCAAGGCGGCGGCGGCCACGCGCCTCGCTGGCTGGGCGGGTGACAGCGCTACTTCGCCGCCACCATCGCCGGCCGACGTTCGGCGGCCGGCACCAGGAACGCGAAGGTCGCGCCCTTTCCGGGTTCGCTCTCGACCCAGATCCGGCCGCCGAAATGCTCGATGATGCGCCGCGAGATCGACAATCCCAGGCCCGAGCCTTCGGGTTTGTCGGTGAGCATGTCGCCGACCTGCCGAAACTTCTCGAAGATCACTTCCCGGTGCTCGGGCGAGAGTCCCGGCCCGTTGTCGGCGACGTGGATCTCGACACCCCCCGCCGTCGCCGTGGCGCTAACCCTGACGCGGCCGGCGTTCGGCGGTGAGAACTTGACGGCGTTCGAGAGCAGGTTGATCACCACCTGCATGAGCTGGTCGCGATCGGCGCTGACGCGCGGCAAGCCGTCCGGGATCGCCGCATCGAGGCTCACGGATTTCTCGGTGAAGAGCTGGGCGATTGCGGCCATCGCATCCCCGACGACGGCTTTGGCGTCGACCGGGCCGATGCGCCAGTCGAACCGGCCGGCTTCGATCTTGGCGAGATCCAGCACCTGGTTGATCAGGCGCGTCAGGCGCTCGCTCTCCTTGGCGATGATGCCGAGGAACTCCTGGCGCTCATCCGGCGCGATGTCGGGGTTGTCGCGAAGGATCTCGGAGAAGGAGCGAATCGAAGTGAGCGGGGTGCGCAGCTCGTGGGTGACGGTCGCAAGAAACTCGTCCTTGAGGCGGTCAAGCTCCTTCAACCGCTCATTCGCGGCCCGTAGCTCACTCGAGGCCCGCTCCAGCTCGAGCGATTTCTGCTCGAGCTGCCGGCTGAACTCGATGACCTGCGAGGCCTCGTCGAGGATGGCCATCACCTCCTCGAGGCCGACATTCTCGCCCTTGACCGCGGAGGCCACCATCACGCGCGCCGAAGCGGCGCCGATGGCGCCGGCAAGGAGGTGCTCGGCGAATTGCAGCAATGCCGCATCGACCGAGGCAAGCTTCGCGAGATTGAGCCCGCGGCTCGCGGCATAGCCGCCGAAGGCGCGGTCGGCGCGCTGGCGGCCGATGAAGCGGGCGACCAGCGCGTAGAGCTCCCGGTAGGACGCCTCGCCGCGACCGAGCGGGCCGCCGCGACCGCCCGTCGGCTGCTGGAACGCGGCGACGAAGCGCG
The DNA here is from genome assembly GCA_016195085.1 of Pseudomonadota bacterium. Lineage (NCBI taxonomy): Bacteria > Pseudomonadati > Pseudomonadota > Pseudomonadota bacterium. The sequence goes on from JACQAG010000022.1 coordinate 162,516, forward strand.
TCGCCTGGACGCGTTCGGTCGGGCTCTGCCGGACCGCAAGAGACAGCGCAATGTAGCCCCCGACATTCGCAACCATGCTCCAGAACAGCGAGTGCGCCAGAGGGTCGAAGCCGGCGAGGCCGAAAAGGGCGTAGGGCTTCAAGAGAGCGACCCCCCAAGGACCTTCGCTCAGGAACCCGGGCGGCAGCCAGCCGGAGCGCACAAACGAGGGGAGCAGCAGGGTGTAGACCCAGACCGCGAAGCCCAGAGTGAGCCCGGCCAGCGCGCCGGCGCGATTGCCGCCGCGCCAATAGATGCCGCCGATGATGGCGGGCGCGAACTGCGCGACGGCGGCGAAGGACAAGAGCCCAATCGCGACGAGCGCGTAGGAGCCGCCGATGAAGTGGAAATACAGGTATCCGAGAAACAGGATGAGGACGATGCTGCCGCGACGGATCGCGATCAGCAGCCGCGTGAGGTCGCCGCGCTTGGTGAGACGAAGCCAAGGTATGCGCAATAGGATGGGCATCGCCAAGTCGTTGCAGACCATCGTCGACAGCGCGATCGTCTCGACGATCACCATGCCGGTGGCGGCGGAAAGTCCGCCGATGAAGGCCAGCAGCGCCGCGGCGGGATTGCCGTCGAGGATCGGCAGCGCCAGCACGAAGGTATCGGGATCAATCGACTCCTTGCCGAAGATCAGCAGCCCGGCGAACGCCAGCGGCAGCACGAACAGGTTGATCACCAGCAGGTAGAGCGGGAACAGCCAGACCGCCTTGCCGAGGTGGCGCTCATCGACGTTCTCCACCACTAGGATTTGGAACTGCCGCGGCAGGAACAGGATGGCGGCCATCGACAGAAGCGTGAGGGTGACCCAGCCGCCATAGCCGCTGCCGCCGACGCTGGTGAGCAATGGCGCGATCTCCGGGTCCGCCACGGCTCTGGTGAATATGTCGCCGAAGCCGTCGAACATCGCATAGGTGACGAACGCACCGACCGCGACGAAGGCGATCAGCTTGACGATCGACTCGAATGCGATTGCGGCGACCATGCCGTCGTGCCGCTCGGTCGCGTCGATGTGGCGCGTGCCGTAGAGCATGGCGAACACCGCCATCAGCGCGGCGACATAGAGCGCGGTATCGCCGAGGAGCGGCGTTTCCGCGTCCGCCTCGGGCATGACGATCGCCGGATAGTGCGAAAGCACCTGGTAGCTGGTGGAGACCGCTTTCAGCTGGAGCGCGATGTAAGGCGTGATCACGACGACGGCGATGATGGTGACGAGGCCACCGAGCACTTGGCTCTTGCCGTAGCGTGAAGCGATGAAGTCGGCGATCGAGGTGATGCGATTGCTCTTGCTGATGCGCAGGATCTTGCGCAAGAGCGGCCACCACAGGATCGCCACGAGGGTCGGGCCGAGGTAGATCGGCAGAAAGTCGATGCCGCTGGTCGCCGCGCGGCCGACGCTGCCGTAGAACGTCCATGCCGTGCAGTAGACGGCGATCGACAGGGTATAGACATACGGGCTCGCGACTACGCTGCGGCCGGCATCCGCGCGCTTGTCGCCCCAGTAGGCGATCGCGAACAGCAGGCAAAGATAGCCGAAGCCGACGAGGAGAATGGCCCAGGCGGGGAGCATGGGGCGGCCGCCCCCTAGCTTTGCCGCTTGGGCTCGACCGAATCGGCGGCGGCCTCGCGGCCCCGTCCGGTCTCGATTGCGAGCGCGAGCAGACCGACCAGGAGCGCCCAAGCGACGAAGAGATAGAGAAACAGCAGCGGGATCCCGGCCACGAGCACGTCCGCGCGGACCACGGCGAGCAGAGGCGGGCTGATGAGGAGCACACCCAAGAGGAACAATGCGATGAGACGATCGCCGAAATTGGCCGACGTCATAGGCGCCTCGAATTTCACGCCGCAGCGTTCATGCCCGCCGGGCGGCTGCGGGGCCTGCGTGGGACCATAGCATGCGCCTGCGCGATTGCCGAGCTTGGTCGGCTCGTCTCAGGGGCCGTCGGGGCCGAGCATCCGCTTCACCCGATCCACCAGCCCTTGGGTCGAGAACGGCTTGGTCACGTACTCGTCCGCCCCGAGAGCCAACCCCTTCTCCTGCTCGACGTCTCGGCTCTTCGCGGTCAGCATGATGATCTTGATCTTCTTGCCGTCCGCCGCCGCCCGGATCGTCTGGCACACTTCGTAGCCATTGCGCCCCGGCAGCATGACGTCGAGCAAGATCAAATCCGGGGCGCGTTCGCTGACGGCCTGCAATGCCGCGTTCCCGTCGCGGGCCACGCGAACGTCGTATCCCGCCTGCCGGAGCAGGAACTCGATCGAGAGCACGATGCTGGGCTCGTCGTCAACGACCAGGATCGAGCGCTGCATGGGCCGTCTCCGTCGATTTCGCCCGCTCGCTGGCGGTGGTGGAGCTGCGCTGGAGAACTTACCGCTCCGACCGTCTGCATGTCACTGCCGTACGAATCTTGCACGGCGATGCCCTGCATCCACCGCAAGGCCCTCGCCGTGGTCGTTTACAGCACGTCCGGTGTCCGACCATAGTACGGCGCAATGCAAACTCAGCCTCGTCACGCATCCGCCCATCGATCACGGACGCGATCGTCGATCCACGGGAGGCGCGGCAATGAGCCAAATCGTTGATGATCCGGCACTGCAAGGCTTGTTCGCCTATTGGCTCAGACAGAAGGGCCAGCGGCTGATGCCGAGCCGCGCCGATCTCGATCCGGTGGAGATGACGGCGCGATTGCTGCCGCATGTGACGCTGCAGGACGTCGTCTACGATGCCGGGCGTCGGCGCTATCGTTACCGGCTCATCGGCTCGGTGCTGCAGCAGGCGCTCGGCGTGCACGCATTGCGCAAATACGTCGACGAGACGGTTCCCAACACGGCCGGTTATCGCGACTACGTCATCGCCATCTATGACGAGATGGTGGAAACGCGGCAGCCGATCTATTGCGAGACCGTGTTTGCGCTGGCCACCTTTACGCGCCCGGTGTTGTCCAAGCGCCTGACGATGCCGCTCTCCAGCGACGGAGAGACCGTCGACATGGCCTTCGTCGGGCATAGCATCGAATATCCGAACGTAGCGGAGACGGCATCGCTCATCGCGCTCGAAGGCTTCAAGGTGCTGGAACGGCGCTATCTCGGCCGATGAGCCGGGGAGTGCCGCACCTCTCGCCGCGTTCAGCCGAGCTTGGTCGAATAGCAACCCCGACCGACCGCGACCAGCCGTCCGCTCTCGTCGCTGACCTCGATGTCGACGATGCCGACGGTGCGGCCATGGCGAACCACCCGGGCGGTCGCGAGCAGGGCCGAGTCTTCCGCCGGGCGCAGATAGTCGACGCGCAGATCGATGGTAGGGACACCACCGCCCAGCTTCGATGCAAGCGCATAGTCGCCGGCGATGTCGATCAGCGCCGCGATCACTCCGCCATGGATCTGCTTGTGTTTCGAAGAGCGCTGGAACTCTCGCCGGAACGGCATCCTGAGGGTGACGGTGCCGGCCTCGCCATCGAGGTCGACGAGCTCCAGATCGAGAAACTCGTGGAAGGGCGGCTCCTTCAGATGCTCGGCCAGCTTGGCTCTCAACCCCGCTTCCGTCATGGCACCAGCACCACCTTGCCGAAGACCGCACGCTGTTCCATGAGCCACTCCGCTTCGCGCCCCTCCGACAGGGGCAGGATATGGCTGATCACCGGCTTGATCCGCCCAGCCGCAACCAGGTCGAGAAGCCTCGCAATATCCTCCGTCGACCAGCCATTGCAGCCGACGATGGTGATCTCTCGCGTCCAGATGTAGCGGATATCCTCTTGGGGAGCGAAGCCGGCGGTGGCGCCGCAGGTCAGGAGCCGGCCATGATGCTTGAGCGCGCGCAGCGCCGGCACCCAGGTGTCGCCGCCGGTGTAGTTCACCACCACGTCGACGCCCACCTTGCCGGAGATGCGCCAAGCCTCTTGGCTGAAATCCACCTTGGTGTAGTCGATGAGATGGTCGGCGCCGAGAGCCCTGAGCTTGTCGAGCTTCTCGGCCGAGCTTGCGGCGGCCAGCACCTCAGCGCCGATCATTTTGGCGATCTGCACCGCCGCGGTGCCGACGCCGCCGCTGGCGCCGAGGATCAGCACCTTTTCGCCGGGGGCAACGGCGCCGCGCACGGTCAGCATGCGGAACGCGGTGCCGTAAGCGACCGGCAGGCACGCCGCCGCCTCGAAGCTGACGCCGTCCGGAATTCGCAGCAAGTTCTGCTGCGGAGCGCAAGCGTACTCGGCCATGCCGCCGAAGATGTCCTCGCCCATCATGCCTGCAGCCGTGCTCGGATTGACCAGGACCCGTTCGCCCACCCGCCAGCCGGTGACACCGTCGCCCAGCGCGGCGATCTCGCCCGCGATGTCCCCGCCGGAGATGAACGGCGTCTTGACCGGCAGCCCCGGCATGCCGCGGCGCACGAAGATGTCGAGATGATTGAGACCGCAGGCCCTGACCCTGACCAGCACCTGGCCGATCTCAGGCTCCGGATCAGGCCAATCGTCGTACACCAAATTGTCGAGGCCACCCTGGGCCTTGATGATCATGGCCTTCATGCCTTGCCTCGATCTATCCCGTCATCCCGACGCTCGGACCCGCGCCATGCTACTGGGGCGTGCCGCCTGGCGAAAGCCCGGAGATCGGACTACCGCAGGGCGTAAAAAGGGGTCTAAGCTTCGCCTTTCAACACCGTTTGGGAGGCGTGTTCATGGCGATATCCACCAAGCGATGGGGCGCGTGGGCGGCTGCTGCCATCGTTCCCTTGGCGCTGGCTGCGGGGCCGACTCCTGCGGCTGCGCAAAAGACGCTCAACGTCGTTCTTCATGCCGATCTCAAGGTCCTCGATCCGATTTGGACTACGGCCGACATCACCCGCTATTACGGCTGGATGGTCTACGACCAGCTGTTCGCGCAGGACCTCGAGGGCGGCTTTCAGCCGCAGATGGTCGATAACTACAATGTGAGCCAGGACGGGCTCACCTATACCTTCGCGCTCCGCGACGGTCTCAAATTCCACGACGGCAATCCGGTCACCACCGCCGACGTGGTCCAGTCCTTGAAGCGCTGGGCCGCCCGCGACGGCGCCGGGCAGATCCTCTACAAATTCGTGAAGGACGTCGCCGCCGTCGATGCGAAGACGTTCAAGATGACCTTGAGCGAGCCATACGGGCTTGTCCTCGACTCCATCGGCAAATACGCATCGTTGCCGGCCTTCATCATGCCGAAGCGCCTTGCCGACACCGACCCGCAGGTTCAGGTCACCGAGGCGACCGGCTCCGGCCCGTTCAAGTTCGTCAGGGCTGAATGGAACCCGGGCAGCAAGGCGGTCTACGTCAAGAACGCCGACTATGTGCCACGCAAGGAAGCGGCAAGCATGTTTGCCGGCGGCAAGGTGGTCAAGGTCGATCGGGTCGAGTGGGTCTATATGCCCGACGAGCAGACCCAGGTTTCCGCCCTCGACAAGGGCGAGGTCGACTTCGTCGAGACGCCCCGGGTCGATCTTCTGCCGGTCCTGCGCAAGAACTCGCACATCAAGATCGAGCCGCTCGACAAGGTGGGTAATGTCGGCATTCTCCGGCCAAATCACCTGCACCCGCCCTTCAACAATGTGAAGGCGCGACAGGCGCTTCTGTGGATCGTCAATCAGGACGACTATCTGCAGGCGATCTCCGGCGCCGACATGTCGCTGGCGACTAAGTGCGGCGCCATCCTGGTCTGCGGGACGCCGATGGCGAACGAGACGGGCTCCGAGGCACTCCTCTCGAAAGAACCGAAGGCGGCGCGCATGGCCAAGGCCAAGGCGCTTATGGCCGAAGCTGGATACAAAGGCGAGCCGATCATCTTGCTCGAGCCCAGCGACAATCCGAGCCTGCATGCCGCGGGCGTGGTGTTGACCGGGCTCATGCGCGAGGCCGGGCTCAACGTCGACCAGCAGACCATGGAATGGGGTACTCTGGTCACCCGGCGGGCGAAGAAGGAGCCCCCCCCGGCCGGCTGGAACATCTTCCAGACCTCCGGTGGCTTTTCGGACGGCAACCCGGCCTTCTCCATCATCCAGGCTGCGAACTGCGAGAAGGCGTGGTTCGGCTGGCCCTGCGATGAGAGCTTGGAGAAGCTGCGGCTGGATTGGGCCAAGGCCAAGACGCTCGACGAGCGCAAGAAGATCGCCCTGGACATTCAGAAGCGGGCGATGGAGACCGTGCCTTGGATCAATTACGGCCAATGGGTGCAGCCGGTCGCCTATCGCGACGGTCTGAAGGGACTGCTGGTGGTCCCCGAGACCGTATTGTTCTGGAACGTGGAGAAAGGGTGAGCTGAACGGCGGATGGCGGGCGCAAGACCGCCGTCCTCGCTCATTGCAGGGCCACCGTCCGCCGACGGTGGCCCTTCGCTTTTGCGATCGCACCGGCGTGCTAACCTCGCCCCGCCAAAGAAGAATTGGGGAGGACGGTCATGCTCGAAACCACAATCGCCGGCAGCCTGCCGAAACCGAGCTGGCTGGCCGAGCCGTTGCGCCTCTGGGCGCCGTGGCGGCTTTCGGGTGCGGCCCTCGAGGAGGGTAAGCGCGACGCCACCCTGATCGCCCTGAAGGAACAGGAAGACGCCGGCATCGACATCGTCACCGATGGCGAGCAGTCGCGGCAGCATTTCGTGCATGGATTTCTCGAGCGTGTTGAGGGTATCGATTTCGCGCGGCGCGTGACCATCGGGATCAGGCGCGACCGCTACAAGGCCGAAGTCCCAACCGTCACCGGAGTGCTCAGGCGCTCGGGGCCGGTGCATGCGGTCGAAGCCAAGCTTGCCCGCGCCCACACCAAGCGGACGCTGAAATTCACCTTGCCCGGGCCGATGACGATCGTCGACACCATCGCCGACACCTACTACGGCGACAAGGTCAAGCTCGCCATGGCCTTCGCCGAGATCCTCAACGAGGAGGCAAGAGAGCTCGAGGCGATCGGTGTAGACGTCGTGCAGTTCGACGAGCCGGCCTTCAATGTCTACATGGAGGAAGTGAGGGACTGGGGGATCGTCGCGCTCGAACGGGCGCGCGCCGGTCTCAAGTGCAAGACCGCGGTGCATATCTGTTACGGCTACGGCATCAAGGCCAATATCGAGTGGAAGCAGACGCTCGGTCGGGAGTGGCGGCAATACGAGGAGACATTCCCCGTGCTGGCCCAGAGCAGCATCGACCAGGTCTCGCTCGAATGCGCCAATGCCCGGGTGCCGGTGTCGCTTCTGGGCCTGCTCCGCGGCAAGGATGTGCTCCTGGGCGCGATCGATGTCGCAACCGAGGTGGTGGAGTCGCCGGAGATGGTGGCCGCCACGATCCGCAGCGCATTGCCCCATGTAACGCCGGAACACCTCTATCCCTGCAGCAATTGCGGGATGGCGCCGCTCGCCCGCGCTCTCGCCATTGGCAAGCTTCGCGCGCTTGCCGCCGGAGCGGCACTGGTTCGCCGCGAGCTCGGAAGCTGAGCCGCATCCTCGCCAGCCGCCACCGGCCGGTCATGCGAAGGCGGCCGATCGCCCCCATATTCTGAGCCGGGCACGAGCCGTGGCGGCCGACGGGCTGACGGCAGCGAAGGAGAAGCTGGATGAAGACGACCCGCTACAAGGATCGAACCCTCAACAATCATCCGCTCCATCCCGAGACGCTGATGATGGGCTATGGCTATTCGCCCAGCCTTTCGGAAGGCGCCTTGAAGCCGCCGATCTTCCTCACCTCGACCTTCGTCTTCGAGAGCGCCCAGCAGGGCAAGGACTTCTTCGATCTCACCGCCGGCCGCCGGCGCCCGCGGGAGGGCGAAAAGTCCGGCCTGGTCTATTCGCGCTTCAACAATCCGAACTTCGAGATCCTCGAGGATCGTCTCGCCGTCTGGGACGACGCCGAGCGCGCTGCGGTCTTTGCCAGCGGCATGGCGGCGATCGCGACCATGATGCTGGCGTTCCTGCGTCCGGGCGACACGGTGCTGCACAGCCGTCCGCTCTACGGCGGCACCGAGACGCTGATCCGCAATCAGCTGACGCAATTCGGTATCACGCCGGTCGGATTCACCGACGGAACCGACAAGCGGAAGATGGCGGAAGCCGCCGAGGAGGCGCGCGGCATCGGGCGGGTCGGCTTGATCATGTTGGAGACCCCGGCCAACCCGACGAATGGCCTCGTCGATCTAAAGGCGATGGCGGCCATTGCCGACTCCTTGGGCAAGAAGCAACGGCACCGGCCGCCGGTCGCGGTCGACAACACGCTGCTCGGGCCGATGTACCAGAAGCCGCTCGAGCACGGAGCCGACCTCGCCATCTACTCGCTCACCAAATATGCCGGCGGTCACAGCGATCTCGTCGCCGGCGGCATCTGCGGCTCCGAGGAGCTCATGCGCAAGATCGTGATGCTCCGGGGCGCGCTCGGGACCCAGCTCGACCCGCATTCATGCTGGATGCTTTTGCGTTCGCTGGAGACGCTGAGCATCAGAACCGAACGGGCGAACGAGAATGCGCGCAAGGTCGCAGACTATCTTGAGGGTCATCGAAAGATCGCCGCCGTGCACTATCTTGGCCGTCTCGATGCCGCCGATCCGCGCAAGGCGATCTTCGATCGGCAATGCACGGCGCCGGGTTCGACGTTCTCCTTCGAGGTCAATGGTGGGGAGAAAGAGGCGTTCCAGTTGCTCGATCGGCTGCGGATCATGAAGCTCGCCGTCAGTCTGGGCGGGACCGAGACGTTGATCTCGCATCCTGCCTCGACGACCCATTCCGGGGTGGCCAAAGAGCTTCGCGAAGAGATCGGCTTGAGCGATGCGACCATCCGCATCTCGGTCGGTATCGAGAATCCCGAGGATCTCATCAAGGATTTGGAGCAGGCTCTGGCCGGGGGCTAACCCGCATTTGCGGGTTGGGGACGGCCCGGGTGCCGTCATTCGGCCGGGTTCAGGCGTTCGATGCAGCGCTCGAGCCGGCAACGGTCGCGCAAGTAGAGCGTCTTGCCTTTGCGATGGATCATGCCCTGCTGCTCCAGCAGGGAAAGGACTCTGGCAACGGTCTCGCGCGTGGTTGCCGCGCGCCGGGCAATGTCCTGCTGGGTCGGCACGGGGTAGACCGACCACAGTCCCGGCGTGGCCGGGTCCTGGCGGGCCATCCGCAGCACTTCCTGCTCGACGCGCTGCACGGCGCCGAGCGTCGCCAGGTCCATGATGCGCTCATCGCAGCTTCGGACCACCCGCGCCAGCTGGTTGAGCACGTGCATGGCTACGTCGGGATGCTGCCGCAAGAGCGTCTGGAAGGTACGGGGCGGCATCCAGGCCAACAAGCAGTCCGTGTCGGCGACGACCGCCGCCGATCGAGGTTCGCCATCGATGGCCGAGAGCTCGCCGAAAAAGGATCCGGCGCTGAGCGTGCCATACGCGATCTCGCGGCCGGAGACCGAGTAGTTGACGACGTCGACTTGGCCTTCGACGACGAAGTAAACATCGCGGCAAGCGCTGTCGCGACCGAGGATCTGTTCACCGCGCCGGTAGCGTCGCCAAGTGGCGGCTCGGTCGAGCTGGCCGAGATCCAACGCCGACAGGCTGGCGAAGGCGGCGATGCCGGCGAGCCGACTCACGCAGGCGTGCTGGTCCCCTGCACCCGGCGCATCAGCCGGGGGCGCGGCATAATTGAATGTCATTGGATGCCCCCAAGGACGGCCGGCTAGTGGGATCGGCGGGGGGCGGAGCGGCTCCGGCGGGGCTTGGCATACGGCTCCGGCGGGGCGGGCGGCACGCAAGCCTGGGTGATGGTGGCATAGCGCGTGGGGCAATGCGTCACCGGGTGGCTCTTCAGAAAGCTGGCAATCTCACGACGGGAGCGCGCCAGCTCCTCGGATGACGGACGGTGCGCCGGCGGCAGCTGCACCGTGCCGAAGGCCAGGTCAGCCTCGAACCAGGGGAGTGCCGCGGAGATCGCATTCTGCGTGTTTGCCCGGATGCCCATTCTTGCCTCCTGTGGAGAGCAGGATTGCCCTCGCCCGCCCGAGCTGCAGGAAGCAGGCCACAAGAATGAGCAAGATGATTCAAAGGCTTGAGAAGGCTGGGCAGGGGCAGAGGCGGACGCCGGTCGGCAGAAATTGCCGGGCGCGGGAATAGGAGGGCCGCCTCGGCCAAAGCCCTCCACCCGCGGCCAGAAAGCGAAGCGGCGGCCCCGTTGCCTGGGCCGCCGCTCGAGCCGGGCAGCGTGCGCTGCCGTTCGGAGATCAACCCTTCTTCGAGATGTTCCAGAACACGAGCACGATCGCCTTCAAGACGCCGTCGAGGCTCTTCCTGTAGAAGGTCGGTTGGCTGTACTGGCCGGTCAGCGCCAAGGGCTGCACTTCCCAGAGGCGCTTCTGATAGGCCTCGGCGATCTGCTTTTGCTGCGCCGCCTCCGGTGCCCGAATGAAGCGGTCCAGAAGCTTGTCCGCTTCCTCATCGCAAGGCCAACCGAACCAGTTATTGCCGCCGCATTGCTCGTTGACGGCGACGTTCAGGAGCGGATGCGCCATGGATACGCCGCCCCAGGTGGTGTGGAAGATGTTCCAGCCGCCTTGGTCCGGTGGCTCCTTCTTGCCGCGGCGGGTCACCACGCCACCCCAGTCGGACATCTGCAGGTCGACATTGGCGCCGATCTGCCGGAGCTTGTCCGCGGTCACCATCGTCATCGCATTGAGCGAGGCGATGTCCATGGCGCCGATGATTACGATCTTTTCGCCCTTGTAGCCGGACTCGGCCAAGAGCTGCTTGGCCTTTGCCATGTCGGGTTGGCGGTAGGGTTCCGAGCCCGCCTCGCTGCCATAGGGCGCACCGCACACGAAGTAGGAGAAGCAGGTGCTCCACCACTTCTTGTCGCCGAACCCAGCCTGCAGGTAGTCGGTTTGGTTCATCATCGCCGACAAAGCGGCGCGTGCCTTCACATTGTTGAAGGGCGGATAGAGGTGGTTGGGCCGGACCACGCCGACCGCGGGGATGGGCGCGATGACCTTGAGCTCGATGTCGGCATTCTTCTCCACGATCGGCACGAGGTCGATCGATGGCTGATCCATCAGATCCACCTCATTGGCGCCGAGCGCGGCGACGGCCGTGTTCGCATCGGGGAGATACTTGTATTCGACCCGATCGACCTTGACGAGCTTGGCGCCGGCCAGACCGTCGGGCGCGTCGCTGCGCGGCACATAGTCCTTGTTCTTGTCATAGACGACCTTCGATCCGGGCGCCCATTCCGCCTTGTTGAACTTGAACGGGCCGGAGCCGTTGGTCTCGGTGAAGGCGACGAAGGGATCGCTCTTCGCCTCCTTCTCCGGGAAGACGAAGGCATCAATGCCGGCGATGATGCCGAGCGAGAATTCCACCAGGCCGTAGGCCTCCTTCATCTTGATGGTGAAGGTCCGATCGTCCACCGGCTCCATGCTGGCCATGAAGGTCTTCAGCTTCTGGCCGACCGCGCCGCGCTTCATCCACCGCTCGAGCGAGGGGATCACGTCCTTGGTGGTGACCGGGGTGCCGTCATGGAACTTGAGGCCGGGCCGAAGGGTGAAGTTGTAGGTGAGATTGTCGGACGAGACTTTGTAGGTCTCCAGCATCTGCGGCTTGACATTGAGCTTCTCGTCCATGGCGAAGAGCATGTCGAAGATCGACAGCCCGTGCATGACGGTGATGGTCGCCGTGGTCTGGTTGGGGTCCAGAACCTTGAGATCGGCGTGGGGAACGACGCGGATCGTCGTTTGCGCCAGGGCCGGCGCCGACAGCGCGGCCAGCAGCGACGCGGCGAGCGCGGCGCCCCTGAGCGGGATTTGAGCCTGGGTCACGGGGGGAAGCTCCCTGTTTTGTGGTTACGTGGCTAGTTTTGGCCGGCGGGGCGATTTCCGCAAGGCGTCTCTTAGGCGGTGGTTGCCCATCCGCGGCCTTGCTTGCGCCGAAGCCTGGGATTGTGGACACTCGGCCGCCGTCCAAGGGGGTTCCTGCCCCGCGACACGGCCGCCGGTCCGAGCCGTAGCCCGCGCGCAACAGCAGGCATGGGTCCGTCGCGGCGCCCACCCTTGCAGGCTTCTTGAGCCGCGCCAGCCGCATGAGTGACCCATGAATTCCAGGCTCGCCCGGGCCCACAGCATCGCCGATCTGCGCCAGATGGCGCGCCGGCGTCTGCCGAAGCCCATCTTTGACTTCGTCGACGGCGGCGCCGAGGACGAGGTCTCGCTTCGTCATAACCGCGCCGTGTTCGAGCGCGTGCGCTTCCGCGCCCGCACCGTGGTGGACGTGGCGAAGCGGTCCCAGTCGGTCGACCTCTTCGACCGGCCTTCGGCAAGCCCGTTCGGCATCGCGCCGATGGGCGGTCTTGGCCTGCTGTGGCCGGAGGCGGAGATCCAACTGGTGCGAGCCGCATCCGCCGCCGGCATTCCCTTCGTGCTCAGCACCGCCTCGAACACCTCGCTCGAGCGGGTGGCGGAGCATGCCGGTCAGGCGCGGCTGTGGTTCCAGCTCTACACGCTCAATGACCAGAGGGTTAACTTGTCGCTGATCAGGCGCGCCGCGGCGGCTGGCTACGAGGCGCTGGTCGTCACCACCGACACCAACATGTTTCCCAAACGCGAGCGCGACCGCCGCAACCAGTTCACGCTCGCCTTGAAGAAGACGCCCGGCAATGTCTTCAACATCCTCCGCCATCCGAGCTGGCTCTACCGTGTCGGGATGCGGCCGGGCCTCGGGCGCATGGAGAACCTGATAGGCGAGGTCGAGGGCCCGACCGATCCCGCCAAGCTGGTCGCTTACTTCATGTCGCAGCGAAATCCGACCCTCGACTGGGACTTTCTACGCCCGCTGCGCGAGGCTTGGAAAGGCCCGATGCTGCTCAAGGGCATCATGAGCAAGGAGGAGGCGATCCGAGCGGCCGACTTCGGCATGGACGGCGTGATCCTCTCCAATCATGGCGGCCGCAACCTCGATAGCGCGGTCGCGCCGTTCGAGATTCTGCCGGAAATCGTCGATGCCGTCGGAGCGCGACTGACCGTCTGCTTGGACAGCGGCTTCCGACGCGGCAGCGACGTGCTGAAGGCAGTCGCCATGGGCGCGCGGATGGCCTTTCTCGGCCGCCCCGCCGCTTTCGCCGTCGCCGCCGCCGGTCCGGCGGGGGCGGAGCACCTCGTGGCCTTGCTCAAGGACGAGATCGATCGCGTCCAGGGCTATCTCGGCTGCCCGACCCTCGACATGCTCGACCGCAGCTATCTCTGGTGCGACGGCCTCGCCGCCGGCCGCTTCCACGCCTGGGGAGAGAATTCATGACGGGCGGGCTCAAGGCCGGGGTCGGCCGCGCCGATATCACCCCGCCCGTCGGCATTGCCCATGTCAATTGGGGTGCCAGGACGCATGATCGCGCCGAAGGCATCGACTTGCCGCTGTGGCTGACCGTTCTTCTGCTGGCCGAAGGACGAGAACGGATTGCCATCGTCGATGTCGATCTCGGCGTCGTGCCGACCGAGGACTGCGAGGAATTCCGCCAGATCGTGGCCGAAGAAGCGAAATGCGCTCCCGCCGATGTGCGCATCTCCTACGGCCACACCCATGCGGGGCCGAGCTGGGAGGTCGGTCGGTTCGGCGCTCAGGAGGAGCTGCCGGGCATGGAATTGGTGCCGGCCTACCGCGAGTCGGTGCGAGCCGGGCTGAGGGCGGCGACACAGACGGCGGCGGCGGCGCTGCGTCCGGCCCGCATCGCGGCCGGATACGGAAAGAGCGACGTGTCGGTCAATCGCCGGCTGCGCACGCCCGAAGGCCGGACCGTCGTCGGCCAGAATTGGGATGGCTACTCCGATCAGACCGTGACCGTGGTCAGGATCGACGACAACGAGGAGAATCCGATCGCGAGCCTGGTCGGATTCGGCACGCACCCGATCATTCTTGCGCACGAGAATCGGCTGATCAGTCCCGACTATCCGGGTGTGGTCAAGCGCACCATGGAGGAGCTGGTCGGCGGCACCTGCCTATTTCTGCAAGGCTGTGCCGGGGATCAAATGCCGGTCGAGGGATTGACGGCCGATCTGGGAGCGCCACGACGGATCGGCAAGCGCCTGGGCGCGGAGGCGGCGCGGGTTTGCCTCGGCCTACGCACCCGGCCCACGCAAAGGCGCTTCGATCGGGTGGTTGAGTCCGGCGCGCCACTCGGCATCTGGGTCAATGATCCGTTGCCGGAGACCGAGCCCGTTCTCCGCGCGCTCTCGCGCAAAGTGGCGCTGCCGGTGCGCAACTATGGTTCGAGCCAGGCGCTGGGAGCGGAGGCGGAGAAATGGGCCGCGGCTTCCGGCTCGATTGACCGCTCGCGGGCAACGCCGCAAGAGATTGCCGAAGTGAACTTCCGGGCGAAGCGTGCCGCCATGGACGCCCATTGGGGCGAGCTCTGCAGCGGCCGGACCCAGGTCGAGGTCGAGCTCCACGGCATCCGGCTTGGGCCCGTGGGCCTGATCGGTGCGCCGCTCGAGCCCTTCGCCAGGCTCGGCGCCGAAGTCCGCCAAGCCTCGCCGCTACCGGTGACCCAGCTTGCCGGCTACACCAATGGCTGGGAGGGCTACGTCGCCACGCCGGAGGAATTTCAATCCGGCGGCTACGAGGTCGAATGGGCCACGCCCTACGCGCCGACTGCCGCATCGACTCTGGTTAACGCCGCCCTAGCGATGCTCCGCGATTTGGCCGCTTCGGGCTGAGGCGAGGCCGCGTGATGGGGTATTTCCTCGGAGCCTATGCCGCCTCGCCCTGCGGCTCGCAGTGGAGCGAGGCGGCGGAAGGCGCCTATTTCGACGGGTTGCGGCGCTTGCCGACGCTGCGCGGCCTCGAAGTTCCATTCACCGGCCGCCTGCATCGACATGACGAAGCGTGGTTCTTGACACACATCGACCGGGCTTGGGATTTCGTCGTGACCTGCATACCCGGCACCATGGAAGCCCTGCAGTCAAATCCGCATTTCGGTCTCGCCTCGGAGTCCGGCGCCGGCCGACAGGCGGCCCTGGCATTTGCCGCCAGCGCGCGCGACGCCGTCACGCGCCTCAACGGGCATCTCGGTCGGACTGCAGTTGTCGCCGTCGAGCTTCACTCGGCCCCGAGCCCGGCCGCTTCCGGCGTCCGCTCATCGGCCGCTTCCTTTACCCGCTCGCTCAGCGAGATCCGGTCATGGGATTGGCAAGGTGCGGGCCTTGTTGTCGAGCACTGCGACGCCTTCAGGCCGGGCCGGCCGTACATCAAGGGCTTCCTCGGCCTGGAGGAGGAGATCGACGCCGTGACCCGCGCCAATGCCGGTTCCGCCCTACGCATCGGCATCGCCGTCAATTGGGGCCGTTCGGTTTTAGAAATGCGGGAGCCGGCGACCGCGCTTCAGCATATTCGCCGCCTGCGCTCGGCCGATCTTCTGAGCGGGCTCATCTTCTCGGGTTGCGGGGCTGTCGCCGGCCCCTATGGCGCCTGGCAGGACACCCATATGCCCCATGCGCCGGCGCCCGGGATCGAGTATGGCGCCGAAGGCTCGCTGATGACGGAGGCCGAGATCGACCGATCGCTCGCCGCCGCGGTGCCGAGCGCGCTTGCGTTCCTCGGCGCCAAGATCGCGGTCAGGCCGGAGGGTGTCGCCGTCGCTGAGAGGGTCGGATTCTGCCGCGATGCGCTGGCGCTGATCGATCGTCACCTCGCTGTGGCGGCGTGAGGCGAGGCAGAGGCCGCGAACCAGCGACCGCGACGCGGGGAAATTGGCGCTCGGCCTAGAGAACGCGGTGCAGCAGGCTCTCGGCGATGGCGCACCATTCCTCGTCCAGCGTGGTCGTCGCCGGTTTCTTCTTCGCCCGACGATACCAGTGGCCGGCGTTCTGAGGGTCGCCTTCCTTGCGATGCAGATAGGCGTGCACCCAGGCTCCGATCTCGTCGTCCTGGGCTTGAGCGCAGACATGGGCCTTGTCCCAATCGCCCTTGGCATCCCACCACAGGGCCTCGATCGCAGAGCCGAGGCCCGATGGCGGCATGCCGCGCGCGGTCGATTTCTTGAAGGCTGCAAGATCCATTTGCGTCTCCTCGCTTTGCCCGACGGAATTCTGGCACGAAAACGCCCGGCCGCGGGATTCCTGTGCCTTCGGCTGATGCCGGGCTATTTTGGCTGGTTCGCAGGGGAGGGCTCATGCCGACGAGGATCGAGGCGGTTGATCTGTTCTACGTCTCCATGCCGGTGGTCGAGGATATCAGCGATGGCAGCCAAGATGCGCTCTTAGTTCGCGTCGCCGCCGGCGGCAAAGTCGGCTGGGGCGAGTGCGAGGCCTCGCCGCTGACCTCGATCGCGAGCTGGGTTGCGCCGATGTCCCATGGTTTTTGCCATCCGCTCCGTGCTTCCGTACTGGGCGAGCGCCTCGACTCCATCGCCGACATTCAGCGGATCAATGCGTTGGTTAAGCGGCGTTCCCTCGACATTCTGCAGACCGATCACACGCTTTCCGGCATCGATGAGGCCTTGTGGGACCTTCTCGGCAAGCGCCGGGGCGAGCCCGTATGGAAGCTGTTGGGTTACCGCAAGTCCTGGCCGAAGACGCCTTACGCCTCGCAACTCTTCGGCAATACCCCGCAGCAGACCTTGCGCAAGGCGCGCAAGGTGCGCAAGGCGGGATACAGGGCGACGAAGTTCGGTTGGGGGCGGTTCGGCACCGGGACAGTCAAGCAAGATGCCGACCACCTCATGGCGGCGCGCGAGGGTCTTGGCCCCGACGGCATTCTCCTGGTCGATGCCGGCTGCGTATTCGCCGATGACGTCAAGGCAGCAGCGCGACGGCTGGCGGCTCTCAGCCGGGCGCGGGCCACCTGGTACGAGGAGCCGATGGATCGGCATGCCTTCGCCGAATACAAGGCCCTATCCAGGCTGGCGCGCGGCGGAGTCAAGCTCGCCGGCGGCGAGGGTGCCTACACCTTTCACATGGCGAAGCAGATGATCGACTTCGCCGGGATCGGCTTCGTGCAGATCGATGCCGGCCGCATCGGCGGCATTACCCCGGCAAAGGCGGTGGCTGACTATGCCAAGGCGAAAGGCGTCACCTTCGTCAACCACACCTTCACCTCGCATCTGCAGTTGACCGCTTCGCTGCAGCCCTATGCAGGACTGCGCGAGCATGAGCTCTGCGAGTACCCGGTCGAGCTGAAGCCCGTCGCTTGGGCGATCACCAAAAATCATCTTCTCTTGGACAGGAACGGCCAGGTCGCGGCACCCGATGCGCCCGGCCTCGGCGTGGAGATCGATGTGCGCCGGCTCCGACCCTATCTCGTCGATGTGATGATGAGCATCGGCGGCAAGCTGCTCTACAAGACGCCCCGGCTCAGGGCATGAGCCGGGTCCGCCAGGGCAGGAGCGCTACAGGCCGAGCGCTGCTCGCAGTTCGGCCCTTGCCGCGGCAAATTCCGTCTGGAAGTCGCTCCGCGTCATGATCGTGGCGGCGATCACGCTGCCGGCGATCCGACCGGCCTCGATGTCGCTCGCGTAGTGGATGCCGCCGACTAGGCGGTTGTGTCCGTACTCCCAGGCCCGCGCCATGATCTCCGCCCGCTTCTCCGGCACCATGTTGGAGAGAACGATGCCCATGAGCGTGCCGACGGTCGCATGGCCGGAAGGGTAGGAGCCTGACTTGCTGAGTGGCACCGTGGGCTTCACTAGATCGCTGTAGAGATGCGGGCGTGGCCGCTTCCAGACGTCCTTTGCGGGGTCGTTCACTGCGCCCTCCGTTGTGACCACGCGCTCGAAGAACCGGGCAAACTTTGGCAACGCATCTTTGGCGTATTGCGGACCCATGACGTCGGCAAAACGCCAAATCTCTTGAGCGACATCGGCCTTGGCGCGGGCTTCCATATCGCTGGTGCGGGTGACCTGTAGAATCAAGATCTCGCCGAGCTCGGCCTTAGTCTGGGCCGAGTCGTTGCGTGGCGGCGGCGGCAAGAGCACGAGAAGGTCTAGATCCTCGGCCGTGATGAACGGCCTTGCCCCCTCCGCATGCACAGAGGCGCCGGAGAGCAGCCGGGATGCCAGGAAAAGGATAGCAAAGAAGCTCGTGATCTTGCGCATGGCTCGCCTCCCTGGCCCGCAGATGTCGCAAATCTAGCCGCGAATGGTGACAGTTTAAACTACCGCGTTTCCGCGGCGTCTAGACGGCGACCACGCCCACGTCGGCCACCAGCATGTAGCCGGCACCGCGGATCGTCCGGATGAGCGCCGGCTTGCTGCGATCCCGCTCGATCTTGCCGCGAAGCCGGCCGACGAGCACGTCGACGGTGCGGTCGAACGGTGTGGAATCGCGGCCGCGAACCAGGTCCAGGAGCTGATCGCGATCGAGCACCCGGTTGGCATGGTTGAGGAAGGCCAGCAGCAGCGTGAATTCCGAGGCGGTCAGCGTCGTGTCCGTGCCGTCGGCGTCCACCAGACATCGCCGATCCTGGTCGAGCGTCCATTCGGCGAACTTCGTGAGCCGCGCAGGTTGCGATCTGCCGGCGATAGGCATGGGAGCCAGCCGGCGCAGAACGCTGCGGACACGCGCCAAGAGCGCGCGCAACGGCACGGGCTTGGTCAAGTAGTCGTCGGCCCCAGTCTCCAATGCCGCTACTTGGTCGATCGACTCGACCTGGCCGGAGAGAATGATGATGCCGATGTCGTAAGTGGCGCGAATATGCCGGGTGAGGTCCAAGCCGTCTTCACCCGGCATCAGCAGATCGACGATGGCCAGTTGATAGGCCTTGCGTTCCAGCAGCTCCCGCGCGCGGGCGGCGTTGATCGCCCGGTCTACGTCGAAGCCGTGCTGGCTGAGATAGGTCTGGACCAGCTTGGCGATCTCCGGATCGTCGTCGACGACGAGCAATTGGGCGTGGGCTTGAGCCGCAGTGGTCATCGGCAAGGCTCGCCCCGAGGCGCCTTTCGGCACAAAGGATCGTAAGGGGCATAGTGATCATCCCGGCCATGCCGTCGGTGGGCGCGCATCGTCTCAGCTCCGCGGGTTGGCCACTCGAATGCGACTATTATGCAATCGGAACGTGCAAAGTACATACCGATCGAGCATATCTTGCTCACAGAGAGCATATTATCGCAGAATATCATAGGTTGCAGTCGCGCCGGCGCGGTCAGCGCCGCGACGGGCATCGGGCGGGACCAGGAGCCCAGGCGTTGTGGCGGTGAAAGGCGAGGGAACGCAGTTTGAGGCAGTGGCCGACACGGCCGTCGATGGCGTGATCCTGATCGATGCACTGGGCGCGGTGTCGATATTCAATCCGGCTTGCGAGCGGACCCCTCGA
Organism: Pseudomonadota bacterium; assembly: GCA_016195085.1. Taxonomy (NCBI): domain Bacteria; kingdom Pseudomonadati; phylum Pseudomonadota; species Pseudomonadota bacterium. Next base: position 181,814 of record JACQAG010000022.1, read on the forward strand.
GGCGGGCATGGCGGTGCTGATTGAGCCATGCCAGACCGTCGATCTCGCCCGGCGGCTCGGCGAGACATCGGACGGCCAGCCGAGCTAACAGACTTCGCTGCCCGGGCTGCCATCGGCCGGCGCAGCCGGGCCGGGGGAGTCGAGCACGGAGCGGACCTTGTCGACGAGCTGATGCTTGCTGAACGGCTTATGCAGCAGCACGACACCCGGGTCGAGCCGGCCTTCGTGGATCATGGCTTCCCTGGTATAGCCCGACATGAACATCACCTTTAGATCCGGGCGCAACGCGTACGCTTGCGCCGCAAGCTCCGTTCCGCTCTCGCGCCCCGGCAGGACGACATCGCTCAGCAGCAGATCGATGTCATGGCCGGCGCCGAGAATCTTCAACGCCTCGGCGGCGCTGCCGGCGTCCAACGTCCGGTAGCCGAGCTCCTGCAGAAAGGCCAAGGTCAGCGCGCGAACATCCGGATCGTCCTCGACGACTAGGATCGTCTCGGATGCGCGGCTCGGAAGACCGGGAGCCGGCTCGATGACGGCCGATGCGGCGGCATCCGTGCGGCTTCTCGGGAGGAGAATGCTCACCGTGGTGCCCAGTCCAACCTCGCTATAGATCGATAGGTGACCGCCGGATTGGTTGGCGTATCCGTAGATCATGCTGAGGCCGAGCCCGGTCCCCTTGCCCGGTTCCTTCGTCGTGAAGAACGGCTCGAAGACGCGTTCCAGGACCTCGGGCGGCATCCCGATGCCGCAGTCGGTCATCGACACCCGCGCATAGTCGCCGACAGCGAGTCCCGGGCGTTGCGCCGCGTAGGTCGCATCGACGATGGAATTTTCCGTCTCGATGTGAAGCCAGCCGCCTCCCGGCATGGCGTCGCGCGCATTGATGGCGAGATTGAGGATCGCGTTGTCGAATTGGCTGGGGTCCGTCACCACGGGCCACAGGCCAGCCTCGTGAGAATGCCGAATGTCGATCGACTCGCCGAGCGCGCGCCTCAGCAGCGGCACCAAGCCGGAAATCCGCTGCTTGAGATCGACCGCAGTCGGCATCAGCGGCTGCTGACGGGAGAACGAAAGCAGGCGTTGAATCAGATCGGCCCCGCGCATGCCAGCGGCGATTGCGGCATCGAGCTGGCCCACCGCCGTCGCATCATTTGCGCAGCGATCCCTGGCAAGCTCGAGGTTGCCCAGAACGATCTGGAGCAGGTTATTGAAGTCGTGGGCAATACCGCCCGTCAGCCGGCCGACGGCTTCCATCTTTTGCGACTGTTGAAACCTGGATTGCAGCTCCTGGCGTTCGCGTTCGGCCACGCGGCGTTCGGTAATGTCCGAGGCGGCAGCCAGCACACCCGTCTTGCCGGCGTAGTCCATGGGGATGCCTATGATTTCCACCACGCGCGTCGATCCGTCCAATCTGAGGATGGTCCGTTCGATGGGCAGGAGCGTGTCGGGCACGCGGTTCTGCAAAGCGCGTTCGACATTGTTCGACACGTCCTCGCGCTCGTCGGGATGCACGAGGTCGAGCGCGTGCATGCCAATGAGCCGGTTCGTGCTCTCCGCCCCGAACAAGCGCGCTGCGGCGGGATTGGCAAACACGATACGGCCATCGACATGCACGACGATGGCAGTGGGCAGCACGTCGACAACGCGCCGGTAGCGCTCCTCGCTCTGCCGAAGCGCCTCATCCGCCTGCTTGCGCTGGGTTATATCCATGCGCAAGCCGGCGATGCCGCCGTTCCGCATCCTTCGGTCGGTGATCAGCAGCCATCGCCCATTGGCGAGCTGCTGCTCCACGTCGGTACCGGGATGCTGGTGCTGGTAGAGCCGCTGCTGGATCCATTCCTCCTCGCGGCCGAACGCTTCGACGTATTCGCCTGCCGCAACACCGCGTCGGATGATCTCCTCGAACGTCGTACCCGGCGGACTGTGCTTGACGCTCCGCTCGTAGATTGCAGCGTATTTCGCGTTGCTCGTAACCAGACGGTCGTCGGCGTCGTAGATGACGAAACCTTCAGAGATGCTCTCGACCGCATCGCGCAGATAGGCCTCTGCCTCGGTGCGCTTGCGCTCGGCCTCGATGATTGCGGTCACGTCGGTTGCCACGCCGCGATAGCCGCGAAACGTACCGCTCTCGACCGCGAAGATCGGCCGGCCGCTGACGCTGAAGCGATGAATTCTGGAGTCGGCGCCGACCAGATCCAGCCGGAAGTCGTCGAACGGGGCATGGCGCGCGAGCTCGCGTGGCCGGTTGCGCGGCTCCCCTTCCGGACCCGGAAGCTCCCAGAGGGCCTTCCGGATCAAGCCCGCGGCATCGCCTGACGCTTTCCCGGTCGGATTGCCGGAGAGATAGGTCAGCCGGTGCTCGGAATCGGATTCCCAAATCCAATCGCTCGCCAGCTCCGCGATATCGCGAAAGCGCTGCCGGCTTCGGTCGAGCGCGCGCTCCGCTGCTCGGCGTTCGGTGGTGTCGATCGCAACCGCATCCCAGACGATCCGGCCATCTTCTTCGCGCCGTGCCCGCGAGTAGCTGCTGATCCAACGCACCTCGCCGCTTGGCAGCACCAGCCGCAGCTCATAGGACATCGCCTGCAGGTCTTTGATGGAGCGTGCCAGCGCGGCGTTCCAGGGTTCCAGATCTTCGGGATGCAGCCATCGCCTGAGGTCGATGCCGCCCTTGCTCGCCTGGTCGGAATCGACTCCCAGCGCCGTCAGGAAATTGCCGCCGACGAAGGGGTACTCGACCCTGCCGTCAGGATGCAGAACGCGTCGATAGACCAGCCCCGGAAGGTTTACGGCGAAGCCGCGAAGCTGCTCGTTGCTGCGAGCCAGTCCGGCTGCCGCGGCCGCCTCGCGCCGCCGCGAGGCCGAGGCGGACAGCTCGCGCTCGATCGCGGGGACGAGGCGCGCGAGATTGTCTTTGAGGATGAGATCGTGAGCGCCGAGGCGCATCACCTCGATCGCCCGTTCCTCGCCGATGACCCCGGAGACAACGATGAAAGGTATATCGAGCCGGGCTTGGCGCAGCAGCGCCAGCGCCGAGGCGATGTCGAAGCGTGGCAGCTGGTGGTCGCATAGGACGATGTCCCAGGGACCGCGCTGCAGCGCTGCGGTCATAGCCTCCGCCGTATCGATGCGCTCCAGCTCAGGCTCGAAGCCGCCGCGGGTGAGCGCATACGCCAGCAGCCGGGCGTCATCGGCGGAATCGTCGACGATCAAGGTCCGCAAAGTTCTACTCATTGCCGGATCCGAGCGCGGCAGCGACGCCGGCGGCATCATCTCGAGATCCAGGTGTCAGCGAGAAGAAGACGGTGGTTTCCCGGTCGATGACCGAGTTTGCCCACGCGCGTCCCCCGAGCTTACGAAGACTGCGCGCAACCATGGCGAGCCCGATGCCATTGCCCTCGAACTCGTCGGCGCTATGCAGCCGTTGGAACGGCTTGAACAGCTTGCCGACGTAGCTCATGTCGAAGCCGGCACCATTGTCGCGCACATGGTAGATCGTCCGATTCCCCTCGCGAACGAATCCGAACTCGATGGTCGCCTTTTCCTTCTTGCTGGTGAATTTCCAAGCGTTGCTAAGCAGATGCTCGAGGACGATACGGATGAGGCGCGGCTCGCTCGGCTCGATCGCTCCGGGCTGGATCGAAAGATCCACGTGGCGTTCGGGGACCTGCTGCCGCAGCCCGTCGATGATTTCTTGCGCCACCGCCGAAAGATCGACGGAGCGCGTTTCCATGCGTCCGCGACCGAGGCGGTTGAGCATGACCATGTCGTCGATGAGGCGCGTCATCCGAATGCCGTTGGCGCGAATGGCGTCGAGCAGCGCGTGTGCGCCAGCATCGAGCTTGGCGCCATGCTCGTCGATCAGGATCTCGGCGAACCCGGTCATCGATCTAAGGGGCGCCCGCAGGTCATGCGACAGCGCGAAGGTGAAGGCTTCGAGGTCGGCGGCGGCCTCGCCGCTCGCTCTATTGCGCTCCTCGATGTCGGCGTCTCGCTGCTGCGGTTCTGCTCCCTCGGCGCCCCGCAGGCCGGTTGCGCACCTGCCGCCGGCGACGCGCGCAATCCGCCTCAGCAGACGGGTCATGAGCCCAGGCATGTCATCGCTCGCATGAGGTTCGGCGATCAGCGCCCTATGGCATTAAACGGCGGCGTGGCGCGATCCGTCCAGCGTGGGATTTGGGGGGCGCGGGCGGCCATCCCGTAAAGATCCGCCAAGCCGAAGGGCTCGAGGTCTCGGAGGGCGTCGGCCAAGTCTGCGATCGGCTTCTTTTTGAACCCCCGGATCATCCCCGGGAAAGGTTAACCGTTGATGAGTTGGACCCGGATTCTGGGGCCGGCTGGCTCCCCGGTTGGCCGGCTACATCGCGGATCGCCTCGAGTAGCGCCGTGCGGGTGAAGGGCTTCGCCAGGGTACGGTTGGCGCCGAATTTCACGGCAAGAGACAGAAAATCCATATTGCCGACGCGCCCGTCGCTCGCGCACGCAACGAGATAGCCCGCGTCGGACAATATCCGGTTCATGACCTCGCGGATGGCGGAGTCGTCATCGATAACGAGAACCCGTGTCATTCGTCTACTCCCCAGAAGGCGGCAGGCGCGTCGCCACCAATGCGCGACGCTCCGAGGCGCTGCCGTGCATGGGACAGCGCCAACGGATCGGTGACGCTCCCTTGATCGCAGACCTTCGCAACGCGGCAATGTCGGTTGCGTAATTATCTTGTAACAATTGCAGGTTTGGCAGTGTTCGTGCCGCTCGGGCCGAGCCGATGACCGGCTCGAAGGAGCGGCCCGGGCCAGGCCATTTGTAGGCCGCGATCACCGTCGAGACGCCGAGAAGGTGAACGGCCCGCGTGTAGGCGCCGCAGTCGACGCTGAGCATCGGAGCGGCACATGGATGGAATGCCGTGCCGGGTCTCGCAGACCCGCTTGGGCGTTGCCGCTCGAGACGCGCTCGGGCAACGGGCGATTCGCAATTCGCGCGGCCGGAAAGCCGATGGGTGACGGCCGGTCGGTTGTCCATCGCCCCGCTGGCGCGTCCCCTTCGATTCGTGGACATCGCGCCGTTGATCGGGTCATCGCCCGCACCATCGCCTCGATTCCGCGCGGCTATTAGAGGTCTTTTCCGGCGCGGCGGGAGACCGTGGCCCGCCATCGACAAGGACGATGCCCGATGCGTTGCCGACGTTCTGTCGATTCGCGGCCGGGCGACCCGGAGTTCCGACGGCCTAGCTTGCGAGCGGGCTTGAGTTTTCGCCGGACAGCGCATATCAAGCAAAGACCGGACTTTGCGCCGGGCGCCACATGGGGGAGCAGCGTCGCTGTCGGACTTGGGCATGATCCGCGGTGCCAGGATTGGCGACATTGATGACCTGTTGGATCTCGAGGCCCAGTGCTTTTCGAGCGATCGACTGACCCGCAGAAGCTTCCGCCATCTACTCCGCGAGGGACACTCGACGACCTTCGTGGCCGTCTCTAGGCGCGTGATCCAAGGCTACGCGATGCTGCTGTTCCGCAAAGGCACGAAGGTCGGTCGGCTTTACTCGATCGCTGTCGATCCTCGCCACCGCGGACAGGGCGTCGCCCGTCGGCTAATGCATCTCGTCGAACGCGAGGCCCGCGCCCGCGATTGTCGTCGGCTCGTCCTCGAGGTCCGGCCCGGCAATCGTCCCGCGCGCCGCTTCTACGATGAGTTCGGATTCCGCCATTTCGCGCGCAAGCGCGGTTTCTACGAGGACGGCGTCCACGCGTTGCGCCTCGACAAGCAATTGGCACCTGGCCGCGCTCGCAAGCGCGGCCGACTGCGACGGAGGCGATCACCTTGAAGAAGCCTGTCATCATCGTCAGCAGGCCGAGTGATTTCGCGGAGCACGACCGCAGCTATCGCATCAGGACCGGGTGCGAGTATCTCGCCGAGAGGGATCAACAGAAGAGCGACGACGACATCGTCATCAATCTTTGCCGCAGCTACCGCTACGGCAGCCTGGGCTACCACTGCTCGCTTCTGGCCGAGGCGCGAGGGCAGATCGTGGTGCCGCCGGTCGAAGCCATCGTCGACCTCAGCTCCAAAGCCACTTACCGGTTCACCCTACCCGAGCTCGATGCGTTGCTTCGCAAGGCCCTGCGTCGCGTGGGCGAGGCTCCTTCGCTGTCGGACCCCTTGCGCGGCCTCGACATTTTCTTCGGCCAAGTCACCGATCAGCGGTTCCGCGAGCTGGCGCGCCGCGTCTTCGATCTGTTCCGCTGCCCGATCCTCAGGCTGAACTTCGTCGGCTCGGTCGGCGCCGGCGATCTTCGCATTGCCGCCATCCGGCTCTTGTCGATCCGGGACCTCGATGCGGCGCGTCGGGACTCTTTCAGGCGGGCGCTCGACTCATATCTGCGCGGCCATCGGCCTGTGCCGCAGAAGGATCCGCCGCCCCGATACGATCTGGCGATCCTCCATGATCCGACCGAGCCTACGCCTCCCTCCTCGCCGGGCGCGCTCCGCAAGTTCATTCAGGCGGGCAAGAGCCTGGGCGTGCGCGTCGAGCTCATCGGCAAGAAGGACTATCATCGTATTGCCGAGTTCGACGCGTTGTTTATCCGCGAGACGACGCGCACCAACCACCACACATATCGCTTTGCGCGCCGGGCGGCAGCGGCCGGGCTGCCGGTCATCGACGATCCCAGATCGATCACGCTTTGCACCAACAAGGTGTTTCTCGCCGATCTTCTGCGCAGCAATGGCGTGCCTGCGCCACAGTCGGTGATCCTGGATCGTTCGCGGCTGGCGTCGGTCGAGCAGGAGATCGACTATCCCATCGTCCTCAAGCTGCCCGATGGCTCGTTTTCCCGCGGCGTACACAAGGCGCAGAATCGCGTTGAGCTGCGGCAGCTCACCGACCGGCTGTTCCAGCAGTCGCAGATCCTGCTCGCCCAGAAATACGTTCCTACCAGCTTCGATTGGCGTGTGGGCATCCTCAACCGGCAGCCGCTTTTCGTCTGCCAGTACTTCATGACCAAAAACCACTGGCAGGTGAACAAGCTTCTGAAGAATGGCCGGCTTTGGACGGGCAGCGCCCGCACGTTTCTGGTCGAGGACGCGCCGGCCGAGGTGCTGCGGGTGGCCATGCAGGCGGCGAACCTTATCGGCGACGGGCTGTACGGCGTGGATCTGAAGGAGACCCCGGAAGGGATGCTGGTGATCGAGATCAACGACAATCCGAACATCGACATCGATGTCGAGGACGCGTGCCTCAGGGACGAGATCTATCGCTGCGTCATCCGCGAATTCGTGCGGCGTATCGAGGCACGGGAAGTCGCCGGCCCGGTGATCTCGGCTGCGGAGTTGGCGCGGATCGAGCCGGCGCATGGAGATCAAGGGGTCCTCCCGCAGCCGCTCGCGGTCGGCGCCGGAGAGCCGGCGATGACCGCCGCGGCGGCCGAACCGCGCTCCTGGCCAAGCTGGATCGGTGAGCTGGCAGGGCTGGATTCGAGCGCCGGCGAATCCTCTTAAGCGCGATGCTCCTGGTCCCGACTTATGTGGCGCCGAGCCGAATTCATGGCTTGGGCCTTTTCGCGGTCGAGCGCGTTCCGGTCCGCACGAAGATGTGGGCCTTCCAGCCCGGTCTTGATGCCTTCGTTCCCGACGAGCTCTACCAGCGTCTGCCGGAGTTTCAACGGACCTTTCTCGATCATTACGGCTTCCGCTCGCCAATCTGGCCGGGTGGAGTGGTCATCGGCTTCGACAATTCCCGCTACATCAATCACAGCGCGACACCCAATACGGAAAACGAAACGGAATTTGCTTTCGCCGCCCGCGACATCGAAAGGGACGAAGAGATCACTTGCGACTATGAGGTGATCCATCCCGAGGGCACCTGGGCGGCCGCCGTCGACCACTCCCCCAGGCTCGGCTAGCGCTAGAAGTCCCGCTGCGGGCTCCGCGGCCTGTCGATCGTCGATTTGCATTGAACGGGGCTGCCAAGAGTGGCCACCATGGATGTGGGGCATCTCCATCCGCGAGGGCAGGCTCATGTGGTCGACACCCTATTGCAGCGCTCTTGTCGCCGCGGCCGTTCGATCCACCTTGTTCGTCGGGCTCGTGGCGATGACGCAAGCGGCAAGCGCGCAGGCGCCGGGCGCAGGCGCGCTTGCCGCCTCTGGCCTCGTCGGCAAGCTCGAAGGCGCTCAGCTCGTGCTCGACCCGGCTTTGCGGCCAAGCCGCTACCAGGAGGCGCCAGCCCTCGGCGAGATGGTGAAGGCGGGACGCCTGCCGGCGGTCGGTGAGCGGCTGCCGGCAGATCCGCTGGTGATCAGGCCGCTGAGGGAGACCGGCCGCTACGGAGGCACCTGGAGGCGTGGTTTCATCGGTCCGGCCGATGGCGAGAACGGCAACCGCATCAACGCCTCGGACAAGCTCGTGTTTTGGGATGCAACGGGCACCAAGATCGTGCCCAGCTTGGCTAAGAGCTGGCAAACGAGCGCGGATGGCCGCACCCTCACGCTCACCTTGCGCCGAGGCCTGAAATGGTCCGACGGCGCGCCGTTCAACGCCGACGACTTCGTCTTCTGGTTCGAAGATCTCTACTCCAACAAGGATATCGTCCCGGTCCCGGTTGCGGACATGTCGATCAACGGAAAGCCTGGCCGCGTCGTCAAGATTGCCGACGACACTGTGGCCTTCCAGTTCGATGATCCTTACTACCTCTTCCTCGATATCCTCGCGGGTGACACGCCGATCGGCGGCGGGCAATCGGCACGGCAGTCGCAGAACTATACCTACGGCGCCTATGCGCCTGCGCACTACCTGAAGAAGTTTCTGCCGAAATACTCCTCCGAGCAGCTGGTGACCCAGGCGGCGAAGGCCGAGGGCTTCGAGACCTGGGTCAGGATGCTGCATTTCAAGAAGGACTGGCTGCTCAATCCCGAGCTGCCCACGGTCGGTCCTTGGCACATGCAAAGGCCGATCAACACTCTCAACTGGGTGCTCGAGCGCAACCCTTATTATTGGGCCGTCGACACCGAAGGCAATCAACTGCCCTATATCGACCGCATCGTGATGACACTGGCCCAGGACACCGAGGTCCTGAATCTACGCGCCATCGCCGGCGAGTACGACATGCAGGAGCGCAATGTCGACCTCGGCAAGCTGCCGGTGCTGCTCGAGAACCGACAGAAGGCCGATTACTCCATCCACCTCGATCTCGCCTTCAACGGCTCCGATACGACGCTGCACCTGAACCAGAGCTATGCCGCCGACCCGGAAATCGCCAGATGGCTGACCAATGTCGATTTTCGGCGCGCCTTGTCGCTCGGCATCGATCGCGAGCAGCTGAATGAGACGTTCTGGCTCGGAACCGGCATAGCCGGATCGATCGCGCCGGCGGAGGCGACGCCCTTCAGCCCCGGTGCGGACTGGCGCAAGAAGTGGTCGACCTACGACCCGGTGCGAGCCAACGGAATGTTGGATGCGCTCGGGCTTGCGAAGCGGGACGGCGATGGCTTCCGGCTGCGGGCCGACAATGGCGAAAAGCTTCGTCTGCAGGTGACCGCAGTCAAGGCCCTGCTGCCATGGCCGCAACAGGCCGAGATGATCGCCCAGCAATGGAAGAAGATCGGCATTCAGGCCGATGTTCGCGAGATGGAGCGCAGCCTCGCCATCACGCAGACGCGGAACAATGAGCATCAGGTCTTCGTGTGGACCAATGGCGGAACCGAGATGCTCTATCTTTATCCGCAGCTGGCGATCCCGGTCATACCGAACGAGTCGTACATGGGGCCCCAGATCGCCATCTGGTTTGGCAGCGGCGGCAAGCAAGGCGTCGAGCCGAAGGATCCCCAGATGCAGCGTGCCCTCGCTCTGTTCCGGTCGGCCTCCGGACAGGACGCTATCGGGCGGGAGAACACGGCGAAGGAGATCTGGAAGATCCTCGTCGATCAGCAATACAGCATCGGTACGGTCGGCCAGTCTCCGGCGTTTATGGGTGTCCGCCTGGTCAGCAACCGCCTCGGCAACATTCCGGAGCGCGCCTGCATTGCTCAGCACTGCCGCACGCCGGGCAGCTCGCATCCGGAGACATGGTTTTTCAAGAACTAGCGCCCGCAACGGAGGAGGGGACACGATGCGCGAGAACCGCGTCAAGACGATTTGGCAGAATGGCGGCGTGGTCGTCGCCGGCGCCTGTGCGTTGGATAGCCTCTATGCGGCCGAAGTCATGGCCCATGAGGGTTTCGATGCGTTGATCATCGATACCCAGCATGCAGCGATCGACTACAAGGACACGCTGGCGATGATGCAGGTAATATCCGCCACCCAATCGACGCCCATCGTGCGGGTCGGCTGGAACACCCCCAACCTGGTCATGCGGATGCTGGATGCCGGCGCCTACGGCGTCATCTGCCCGATGATCAACACCCGGGCGGATTGTGAGGCATTCGTCGGGGCCTGCCTCTATGCGCCCCGCGGCTATCGGAGCTACGGTCCGATCCGCGGCGGCTTCTATGGCGGGCCCGACTATCTCGATCGGGCCAACGACACGATTCTGCCGATGATCCAGATCGAGACGGCCGTGGCGGTCGAGCGTGCCGATGAGATCCTGAGTGTCCCGGGTCTTGGCGGCATCTATCTCGGTCCCGGCGACCTCTCGATCACGCTTGGCCTCGATCCCCGAACCCAAATGGACGATACGCGGCTCTGGCGAGCGATCGAGCGTGTGCTGGCATCGTGTGTCCGCAACAAGGTGCTGCCAGGCCTCTATACGCCAAATGCGGCTTGGGCGCGGCGTGCGATTGATCTCGGTGCGCGGTTGATCACCGCCGGTGCCGATGTCGGATTTATCCGTGCCGGCGCTCAGCAATCGCTCGCGGCATTTCGCGCCATCGCTGGCTGAGGTCCGCTCTTTCGCCTCCCGCTCAAGTCCCCGCGTCGTCGTCGGGCCTGAAGCGAAACCAGCCGACCGGCGGCGCAAGCTCCAACGGCACGGATCGTTTGCGCGGGGGGGGGGGGGCCTATCTCGCCGCGAGCGAGGCCAAGGAGTGCCCGGCGTCGCCGTTGTGCAAGCGGTGCGGCAACATGACCGCAACCCGGGTGCCCTTGCCGGGCTCGCTGGCAATCGTGATCTCGCCGCCATGCAGCTCCACCAGCGCCTTTGCCAAAGGCAAGCCGAGGCCGGTCCCCTCATAGCGCCGCGCCAGCCTGCTATCGATTTGCTCGAAGGGAGCGAGCGCGATCGGAATGTCCTCAGGCGCCATGCCGATACCCGTATCGGCGATCTCGACTCTGATGGCACCGTCCATCGGCGCTCCGGCCCGCATGGACACGGAACCGCCGGGCTCCGTGAACTTGACCGCGTTGGACAGCAGATTGAGGAAGATCTGACGGAGCTTGGCCGGCTCGCCGACGATGTCGAGCGGCTGCTCTTGGCTGGCAACATCGAAGCGAAGGCTGGCGCGCGTGCATTGGTCCTGCATCATCGTCGCGCAGTCCGCGAGGACGACGCGCAGATCGAGCGGTTCGCCGTTGAGCTGCAGCTTGCCGGCTTCGCTCTTTGCCAAATCGAGCACGCTGCTGATGATGTCCAGAAGATGATGGCCGCCTTGGCTGATATTGGTGGCGTAGTCCACGTATTTCCCGTTGCCCAGCGATCCAAACATCTGGCTCGCGAGGACTTCCGAAAAGCCGATGATGGCGTTGAGCGGCGTGCGCAGCTCGTGGCTCATGTGAGCCAGGAACCGGCTCTTGGCGGTGCTCGCCGCCTCGGCCTGCAGCTTCGCCTCCCGATAGTGCTGCTCGCGCGCCTTGATCTCGGTGAAGTCGCTAAGGAAGAGGAAGAAACCCCCATCATGGGTGTTGCTGCGGCTCACTCTGATCCAGCGCCCGTCCGTCAGCTGCGCCTCGCCGCCGCGATCGAGGATCTGGGAAAACGCCGCCTCTGCAGCCGAAGAATCTGCCGGCTGCTTCAGCTGGGTATGGATCAGCGCGAACGCGGCGGAAAACTCCGCTCCTTGCGTGAAATAGTGAGCCACTCGCGGAAAGAATGCCGCGACTTGGCTGTTGACCATGACGATGCGGCCCTCCGCGTCGACCAGAAGCATTCCCTCGCGGGAGCTCTCAAGGGCATCGATCAATCGGTTCTGCGCCGACTGGCGCTGGGCGGTCTCGCGCTCCATCATCACGCGAATGTTGTCCTGCATGACCGTCATTGATCTGAGGAGGATTCCGGTCTCGTCCTTGCCGCCGCTCGGGATCGGCGTATTAAGCTCGCCTTTGGCGATGCGATCGGCAATCCTGGCCGACGCCGCCAGCGGCTGGATGATGCGGCTTGCCAGGCCCAGGGTGATTGCGGCGGCCAGCATGAAAGCCAACAAGGCTCCGCCGATGCTGATGTACTTGAAGCGCGAGATCGCGGAGATACCCTGGCGGCGCTCGACGAAGCCATGCTCGGCTGTGAGCTCGGTCAAGATATCGAAGCGATCGATGATGTCTTCCGCCAGCCGGTATAGCTGCGGGGCGATGTCGTCGAGACTCTGACTTCGCCGGAGGTCGTTCCACTCGCCGACCAGCTGGCGTATCTGCTGAATGATGCCGCGTTCCTGCTCGGAGAGCGCGCGCTCCTCGGCGATCGCGAGATCGTCGGAGAAGCTGTGCGCGAGCTGGTCGATGTGGCGTTCGATTTCCTGTTGGGCGGCGGGCGGAACCGTGCTGCGTCGCAGCACTTCCTTGTCCATCGCAGTGAAAATCTGGCTGGCGGAGCGCGCGAAATTGATGGCCATGAGCGGCCGATCATAGGTGTCGGCGACGATCGTGCCGGCAACCGTGAGCACGTAGATGGCGTAGGCGCCAAGCGCGCCGATCATGAGCGCCATGGCGATGAATGCGCCGAAGATCTTCGTGCTGATCGAGCCTTTGATCTTTATGGGGGAGAGCGACATCGAGACGGTTCTCGCTTTGATGCCGATCGCCATGGCCCATGGGGCGATCTTCCGCGATTAGCCGCTATTCTAAGCAGAAACCGCCTTAACGTTCTTCAACACGGCGTGTCATCGCTGAGAATAGCGCAAGATAATGTTATTTGACCATGATGGACAACAGCATCTTGGGATGGATATGACAGCGGACCGAATAGAGGCCGGCGCTAGGGAACTTCACCTCGATCGCTTCGCCAGGTGGCTGCTCGGCAGAGTCGAACTTGAAGGCGTCCGAGGTGACGAAGATCTGATGCAGGAACTCGTCGTCATTGGTAAAGCGCACGACATCGCCGATGCCGATATTGATGGTCTTCACTTGAAATTCCCGGCCTTTTTGCGCGATCTGATGAACGCTCGCCGCCACGGCGAGGGCGCAAACGAGGCTGCTCGCGGCTATCAACGCGCCCAAAGCCAATAGCAGACGATAGGCGGGCCGCGGCCGCAGACTGAGGCGCTGGCCCATCGACGCTGAAATATTCCGGATGCCCGGTCTATTCATTCTATCTTCCGATCGCCGTGGCGACACGCCGCGCCCGGCTTCACGCGGTCAATACTACCAGCATTGACCCGCGGCCCGATGCGAACCGGGCAAGGTCACATGACCGAGGCCTTAAGATCGTGATAAGACTGCCACTTTGGCGGGGGTCGAAGCAATGCCAGGCCGCTTTCGTTCAGCGCTTTTGCTGGCCGCGATGTTGGTCGCCGTTGCTCCGTCGGGTGCGGGGTGGGCGCAGGACTTCACTGTCAACGCCCTTGGCGATGTGCGCTTGGTCCGCCCTTCGAGCCAGCGCTCCTGGATGGATGGAGGCTTGGGCAAGCTTCGGTTCAATGGCGGCAGCGATCAAGGTCCGGACATTCATCTGGGTCAACTCCTCGCGGATGCGCGTCTCAAGCTTGGACCCGATGTCCTGGCCTTCGCCTCGGTGCGCTACGAGCCGAAGCAGAAGACGGCGATCGATATCCTGGAAGCCTATGGCCGCTATCAGCCGATTTCGACCCCCTCGACCTTGTGGTCGATCAAGCTCGGCGCCTTCTTCCCGCCGATCTCGCTCGAGAACGAAGGGGTCGGCTGGACCAGCCCCTGGACGCTGACGCCTTCGGCGATCAATTCCTGGGTGGGTGACGAGCTGCGCACCATCGGCGGCGAATCCACCCTCGAGTGGCGCTATGGCACGGGAGCTTTCGGTATCACCGGAGCGGTCTTCGGCAAGAACGATCCCACTGGAGCGCTGCTGGCGGATCGCGGCTGGACCTTCGGTGATCGGCCGACCGGCCTTTTCGACCGTCTTCGAATTCCCGATGTGGTCCTCCGCGCGCAACGCAGGCGGGCCCCGGGATGGATGAGCGAGTTCCGGGAAATCGACAACACGCCGGGATTCTATGGCGGCCTGTCATGGCGCGAGAACGATATCGGCCGCTTGACCCTGCTGCATTACGACAACGGGGCCGATCCCGCCGCGCGCCGATACGGCCAGTTCGCCTGGCGTACCGAGTTCAACAGCGCCGGAATCGAGACCTATCTCGGCGACTTCGTCGTCTTGAGCCAAGGCATGGTCGGTGAGACCGAGATCAATCCAAGTCAGGCGTCTCGCAGCATCACGCATTTTCAATCCGCCTATCTTCTGGCGGGGCGATACTTCGGCAACTGGAATGCTGCGCTGCGCCTCGATGTCTTCGCCACCCAGGAGCGGTCGGGCCCGAACAACGACTATACCGAGCACGGGCATGCGCTGACTCTCGCGGTAACCTGGGGGCCGGTGCGCTGGTTCAAGCTGTCCGGAGAGGTGCTGCGCATCGACAGCAGCCGCGTGCAGCGCAGCAGAGAGCTCGGCTTGCCGCAGCGCTCCGTGGAGACCCAGCTACAGCTGAACGCGCGCTTCGTCTACTAGCCGAACGCCCGAGCCGATCGCGACCGCCCTCGTCAGGTCTCGGCACCCTCGAGATCGCCGATCATGTAGCCGTAGTCGCCGGATTCCACCAGATTACGGCCGAGATGACCCATGATCATGATGCCGTTCTCATAGGGGCTGGCGACTTCCTGTAGGACTTCGAAGGTATAGGGGCTGATGACGCGGAAGATCGGCGCCCTGCCGCGGATCCTCTCGCCCAAGGGCGGGGCCAGGTTCTCGATCAGACCGGCCTGGGTTGGTCTGACGCCGGCGATCGAGCGCACCACGACCTGGGGTGGCGGCGGGACGACCTCGCCCTCGATCACGCCGAGCTGGCGCAGCATGTTGAGCGCCCCGGCGAGGCCGCGCTCGACATAGGGCTTCTGGTCGACGATCCCGCCGCCGAGCTCGACGACGACGACCGGAATATTGCGCCGGTCGAGAGTGACGGCCTTGGTGGTCCCGGCGTAGACGGTGCCTTCCTTGCCGGCCATCGGGCGGAAGAGGACCTTGGAGCCGAAGGATCGCGACAGGGCTTCGTCGCTCCAGATATAGACATAGTCGACGGTCGGCCGGTCGGTGCCGGAATGGAAATCGATATGGACGTCGATTTTCTCGAGAAACTCCCCGGTGATGGCGGCGGCGAGCTGCTGGGTGTAGGTGCCCTTCGCGTCACCGGGAAACTCGCGGTTGAGATTGAGGTCATCGGTCGGGGTGCAGCGGCGGTTAGCGGCAAACGCGCGGGGGTTGGCAACCGGCAGCAGCAGGAGCCGGCCCTTGATCCTCATGTTCTTGATGGTGCGGTAGAGATCGAGAATGATCTCCGTGCCGGTCGGCTCGTTGCCATGGATGGCGCCGCTGATGCCGACCGTGGGCCCGTCGGCTTCGCCGACAATCTCGTGCATGGTGAGGACGGCCTCGCAACCATCCGCATAGGTGGTGAATTTCGGCCGGATGATCCGGTGCTGACTGGCCATCGATACGTCCTTCCGCTGAGGGCAACTTCCTAGGGGAGATTCAAGATCATTTAGCCATGCCGCGTGACAATTGACGCGGATCGAGGATGTCGCGCAGGCCATCGCCGAGTAGATTGAAGCCGAGCACGGTCAGCATGATCGCCCCGCCGGAGACGATCGAGAGCCAGGGCTCGGTGCGCATGAACTTGGTTCCATAGGCAAGCGTCCAGCCCCAGGTGGGTTGCGGTGGCGGCACGCCGAAGCCGAGGAAGCCCAGCGCCGACTCGGCGATGATTGCGCCGCCGAGGCCGAGCGTCGCTAGAACGATGATCGGTCCCACCGCATTGGGTAGGATCTCCAGGAACAGGATGCGAAAATCCGAGGCGCCTAGAATCCGAGCCGCCTGAACATAGGCCTGTTCGCGCAAGATCAGCGTCGCTGCGCGGACGACGCGGGCATATTCGGTCCAGAACACGATGACGAGTGCCAGCGTGACGTTGACGATTCCCGGCCCTAGCACGGCAATCACGGCGAGCGCCAGGATCAGCGCCGGAAATCCCAGAAAGACGTCGGTGACGCGCATCAGAACCAGATCGACCCACCCGCCGAAATAGCCCGCAGCGAGGCCGACCGCGGTGCCGATGGTGGCCGCGAGCGATACCGAGAGAATGGAAATCGTGAGCGAGATCCGCGCGCCGAAGATCAGCCGGCTCCATACATCGCGTCCAAAATTGTCCGAGCCGAGCCAATGGCGCCAAGACGGCCAGGCGAAGCGGTTCGCCATGTCCATCTGCTCGACGCCATGGGTCGCAAGCACCGGTGCGAAGATCGCGGAGAAGACGATCGCGAACGAGATCGCCGCGCCGACGACGAGCGACGCGTGGCGCAGCGAACGCCACCCTCTCATGGCACCCCTCCGAGCCTGATGCGGGGGTCGACGGCAGCATAGATGAGGTCGACCGCCAGGTTCACCAGCGCGAACAGGATCGCGAAGGTAAGCGTGATGCCCTGGATCAACGGCAGGTCGCGCTGCGAGATGGCGGCGATGGTGAGCTGGCCGAGGCCGGGCCAACCAAATATGCTCTCGGTCAGCACCGCACCTCCCAGAAGCGCGCCAAAACGCAGCCCGATCATGCTGATGACCGGCAGCAGCGCATTGCGCAGCACATGGGCGAAGATGACACGGTGGGGCCGCAAGCCCTTGGAATGGGCGGTGCGGACGAAGTCCTCGCTGAGCACCTCCAGCATGGAGGCGCGGACCAGGCGGCTGATGACGGCCGCCGCGTTGGCGCCGAGGGCGAGCGCCGGCAGAAAGAGATGGGAGAGAAAGTTGACGAAGACTTCCGGCTCGCCCGTCACCGCGGCCAGCAGCGCGTCGGGCAATGGTGCGCCGCGCCCGATCGCCGGCAGCCAGCCGAGATGGACGGAGAAGAAGAGGGCCAGAAGGATGCCGAGCCAATAGATCGGCATCGACACTCCGAGCTGGGCCAGCAGCATGGCGCCGACATCGATCATGGTTCCCTGGCGTGAGGCGGCGGCGACGCCGAGCGCGATGCCGGCGATGGAAGCCAGGAGCAGGGCGACGACCGCCAGCTCCACCGTCGCGCCGAGGCGGCTGAAAATCACCGTCGAGACCGGCTCGTTCTGGAAGAGCGACATGCCCATGTCGCCCTGGGCCAGCCGCAGGACATAGTCGCCGAGCCGCATGTACCAGGACGCGTCGAGCCCAAGCGCCGTGCGCAGCCGCTGGATCGCCTCGGGCGATGCTTCCGGGCCCAGAAGCATCGCTGCTGGATCGCCGGGAATGAGCAGCAATAGGCAGAAGGTGACGACGACCATGCCCGCCGCCGTCGGGATGAGTAGCACCAGGCGTTGACCGACATAGCTCAGCATCGGCGCCGTCCGCCGCTTCCAGCCAGCCCGTGATCGCTCGTTACTTGGCCGGGGCGACGAGGGCGCGCAGATAGCCCCTGGGATTGACCTGAAGCTCGCCGAGCTTGGGGTTGTGGAAGCGCTGATAGCCTTGGTAGGAGAGCACGTAGTAGGGGAGCTCGTCGGCGATGACCCTGGCCGCACCGCGATAGGCTGCTTGCCGCCCGGGGAGATCGAGGGACTGCCGGCCGGCGTCGAGCAAGGCGTCGAGCGCCGGGTTGGCGTATTTGCCCCAGTTGAGCGAGCCGTCGGTATGGAGCTGGCCGTAGCTGACACGGTCCGGATCGACGAGGTTGAGCCAGCCGAGGAGCGCCACCTGGTGCTTGCCCTGCTGAACATAGCCGGTCGAGAAGGACGGCCAGTCGGAGATCTGGATCTCGGCCTGGATGCCGGCCTGCTTCATCACCGCCTGCATGAATTCAACGGCCTGGACGCGGTTCGGGTCCTCCGAATGGGTGGCGATGGTCAGCTTCAACGGCTTGCCGTCCTTTCTGAGGAGCCCGTCGCCATTGCTGACCTTCCAGCCGAGCGAGGCGAGAAGCGCGCGCGCCCCCTCGGGGTCGAAGTCTGGCTGCTTGATCTCGGGCGAATAGGCCCATGACGAGGGCAGCAGGATCGAAGTTGCCGCCTGGTCGACACCCTCGTAGATCTTTCCGACGATGGTCTTCTGGTCGATCAGCATGGCGAGCGCGCGCCGCATCTTCGGGTCGGCGAGGATGGGATCGGCCGTGTTCAAGTTGAGGTAGGTGATGCCGAGTCCGGCCTGAACGGTGGGGACGAAGCGGCGGTCGGCTTGCAGCCGCTTGATGTCCTGGGGCGATAGGGGCGACTGAATGAGGTCGAGATCGCCGGCTTCGAAGGCCTGGGCACGCGCCGTATTGTCCCCGATCACCACGAGCTCGATCGTCTTTGCCGCCGGAGCGCCGGCCCAATAGTCCGCATTGGCTTCGAGCTTGATCGATGCGCCGCGTTGCCAGGCGGCGAGCTTCATCGGTCCGGTCCCGATCGGCTTCAGCGCGATGTCGCGTCCGCCCTCGACCAGGGCCTTCGGCACGATGCCGACATCGAGGTAGCTCAGGAGCGGCGCATAGGGCACCTCGAGGGTGAATTTGACCGTCGAGGCATCGATCGCATCCACGGAAGCGACCGGTGTCACCAGGGCGCGATAGGGCGCGTTGAATTTCGGGTCGATAATCGAGCGATAGGTGAAGACCACGTCTTCGGCCGTCAGCGGCGCGCCGTCATGGAACTTCACACCCTTGCGCAGATGGAAGACCCACACGGTTGGAGCGGGGTTATCCCAGCTCTCGGCGATATCCGGCACCGGTTTCAGATCCTGAGAGAGCTGCACCAGCCCGTCATAGATCAGATCGTTGGCGCGAAACGCCGTCGTATCCCGGGCGAGCCTGGGATCGAGCGTGCCCGCATCGACATCGATACCGACACGGACGGCTTTGGGCATTTCCGCGTAGGAGACGCCTGGTGTCGTGGCCGTCAGCACTGCCGCAAGCACGAGTGGGGCGGAGACGATCGCTCTCATCGATACCTCCTGGTTTGCTGCGGCGGTGCCGGCGTGCCGGGCCGGGCGCGCTAGAGCCGCAGGGTAAAATCGTTCTTGCCGCTGCGGTCGACGCCGCGCATGAGGAACAGGGTGCGGTCCTGGTGGCCCATTGGTAGCTGCTTTTCCTGGCGCTGACGTTCGGCCAGCGCGCGATCGAACACCGAGGTCGTGGGCATGAAGCGGAGCGTCATGCCGCGCCTGGGCTTCGGCGAAGTGTTTGCCTCTGAACCGTGAACGAGAAAGACGTCATGCAGCGAGACCTGCCCCGCTTCGAGTAGGATATCGACCGCGTCCCCTTCGTCATATTCCGAAGCGTCCAGCTCCTGGTTGAGCGTGAGATTGCGGTCGGCATTGGTGCTGTGGCGGAACAGACGGCGCGCCTGGTGCGAACCGCGAATGATCCTGAGGCAGCCATTCTCGCGGGTGGAATCGTCCACGGCGATCCACACGGTGCAGGTGGCAATCGGCCGGATCGGCCAATACTCCCCATCCTGATGCCAGGGGGTTTTGCGGCCTTTGAAGGCCGGCTTGGCGAAGAAGCTGGAGTTCCACAGCGCGAAGTCGGGCCCGATGATCTGCCCGACCATGTCGACCAGAGTCGGGATCCGCGCATAGTTTAGGAAGCAGAGATCGTAGGCGAGGAGTGTGGAGCAATAGTCGACGAATTCCGGTTTTCTGGCGATCAGCCGGGAATGGTCGGCGCGGATCGCCTCGATCGTCGCCTCCGGCAGGCGAAAATCCGGAATGACGAAGCCGTCCTCGCGGTACCGCGCGAGCTCAGTCTCGCTCAGCATGCTCCAACTCCCCGACCGTCGTAACGTCCGCTAGCTTAGCCTGGCTTGCATCCGGCCGCACGCCCCCGAGGGAGGCGAAGGGGAGCCGCTTCATGGTTGCGGCGAGCGGACCGGGCCCGGCGCCGGCTTACCCCCGGTATCGTCATGGGCGATGCCGAGTACGTAGAGGCCGCTCAGCACGATAATGCCGGCACCCGCGATCGACCAGGCGTCGGGCAGATCACCGAACAAGAGCCAACCGAACGGCACCGCCCACAGAATGGCGGCATAGTTGAAGGGTGCGAGCACCGAGGCCGGCGCCAACGCGAAGGCGCGGATGACGCAGACTTGCGAGAGCGTGCCCAAGCTGCCAAGGGCCACGATCAGCAACCATTCACCTGCCGAAGGGCCGACCCAGACAAAGGGAACGAAGCAGCTCATGGCGAAGGCCCCGACCAGGGTCGAATAGAGCAGGCTGACCGCAACCCCGTCATAGGGAGCGATCTTGCGGGTCAGCAGCTGGTAGAGCGCATAGAGTGCGGCCGATCCCAGCGGCAGCAAGGCCTCCCAGCCATGGCTCGTGGAACCGGGCTGGGTGATGAGGAGTGTCCCGGCAAGCCCAACGGCAATCGAGATCCAGAGGCCGAGACCGACCCGCTCGCCTAAGGCGAGGGCCGACAGCGCCGTCAGGATCAAGGGCGAGACGAAGGCGATGGCGGTCGCATCGGCCAGCGGAATGTAGCGGAGTGCCCAGAAGTAGAGGACGCCCGAAGTGACCAGCGCCGTCGAGCGGCCGAGCTGCAGCCACGGACGCCGGCTCGTCAGCAGCGGCGCCAGGCCCAGCCGCGGCACCAAAGGCAGGAGCGAGAGAAAGCTGAAGGCATAGCGCGCCCACACCACCTCGGCGACCGGCAGGGTCTGGCCCAGCGTCTTGGCGATGCTGTCCAGGCCCACGCCCACCAGGCTGCTCCCGATCATCAGCAGAATGCCGAGATGGATGGCGCGGCGCCCGGTGCGGCCTTCGGCAGTCGACATGGTTTCCTTGGGTGCACCGGCTCTCGGCACTATAGCCCCATGCACGCGCCGATCAGGGCGCCTTACCGCCGGGCCCGCTCCCCATAGAGTATGGTGACGTTGATCCGCCGGTTGGCATAGCCCGGCTCGAAGCTGAAATCGTCGGTTCGGTGGAAGAGGTCGGAGTCGAAGATCGCCGCCCGGTTACGGCGGTATGGGATGATGACGCTCCGCGCCCCGGCCTCGGCGAGAAACCGCCGGATCGCCTGCTGGTCGCTGTTGAACTTGGCGAAGTCCCAATCCGCCGGCGCCAGGCGGTCCCAGACTTCGAGCCCGCCGCGTCCGGGGCTGAGATTGGCCTCATCCGGCGTGATCCAGAAATTGACGTTGAGGCGCGCGGCATCGGCATGCAGATCCGTGCCCGCATGGCCGCTCTCATACTTGAACGCCCACATCTGCGTCAGCATCTCGCCGCCGAACAATTTGGGTAGCCGTTCCGGCAGCTCATGGGCGATCTGCAACAGGAGCGGCGAGGTGAAGCCGTCGCCGAGCATGGCGCCGACATAGCCTTCGGGATGGCGGTAGTCGAACCAGATGGTGGATTCCAGGCAGAAGCGATGGAGCTCTTCCACCGCCGCCTGCGTCAGCAGCTCGTCGACCCACACGATCCCCGGCTTGGCGGCCTTGAACCGAGCGGCGATGGCGTCGTCGTCCAATCGAGGGTTCACGGCTGGAGTCGTGAACGCGCCCATCCGACGGTGCAGCACCCGGTTGTAGGTCGGTGCCAGGCGCTCGGCCTGGTTCGCCGTCAGCCGCACGGGGAGGGCGGTGTAAATCTCGGCCAATACTGCTTCATAGCGCTGGATCGTCTCCGCATACGTGGCGGGCACGAGCCCGAGACCGAGGAGATAGCGGAGCTGCTCGACGTCGTGGGCGAGCTTGGTCCGCGTGGTTTCGCGGAAGCTCCCATGACCGGATGCCGGCCCGGCTTGTTCGCTGAGTTCCGGATGGAACCACGGGGAGGCGCGCCGCCGGGCGAGGATCCGCTCATAGCTGGACCAGGCCGCCCCCAATCGGCCCGATCGGAGCTGCGCGGTTGCCAAATTGGCCGCGATCTCCAGGAGATGCGGTTGCACCGCGGCCGCCCGCTGAAACGCCGTCGCGGCCGAATGCGCGCATCCGGCGGCGAGGCGCGCCTCGCCAAGTCCGTTCCAGCCATCCGCCGCCGCGGGGGCGAGCAGCAAGGCCTTTTGCAGCCCAGCTTCGGCTTCCCTGGCCGCGCCGGTTGCAAGCGCCGAGGTCGCGAGCGCGATGAGGGAGCGCGAATCCGCCGAACCGAGCGCGGCTGCGCGTCGAATAGACGCCGTCGCTGCAGCGCCGTCGCCGGAGTCGCGCCGACACAGGCCGAGATTGAGATGCTGGTCGGCGAAGGCCGGATCGAGCGAGAGCGCGCCCATGAAGAAGCGCTCGGCCAGCGCGTGCTCGCCCATGCGCGCGGCGATGACGCCGAGCATGCCAAGCACAGTCGGGTCCGCGGTCCCGCTCACCAGCACTTCCCGATAGGAGGCTTGGGCGGCGACGAGGTTGCCGGAATTGTATTGCTCGATCGCCAAGGCCTGCAGGCGATCGAGATCGGCTCCAGAGGTCATCGCGGCTATTCCACGAGGTCCCAATAGGGCAGCGGACCGAAGCGTTCGGCCAGGAAATCGCTGAAGGCCCGAACCTTCGGCGAGAGATGGCGCGCATGGGGGTGAACCGCATAGATCGCCGTATCCTGGGGGATGTACTCGGCCAGCAGCGAGACCAGCGCACCCGCCTGCAAATCGCCGCCGACGATGAAGCTCGGCAGGTTGACGATGCCGAGACCCTTCAACGCCGCGGCCCGGAGCGCATCGCCATTGTTGACCCGGAACCGTCCCTCCACCTCGACCGACCATGGCCGTCCGTCCGTGCCGACGAAGCGCCACTCCTCCGAACGGGTGAGATTGCTGTAGCACAGGCAATCATGGCCCTCGAGGTCGTCGGGCGTCTTCGGCACGCCGCTTCGCTCGAGATAGGCGGGGCTGGCCGAAAGCGTGCGGCGCATGGGGGCGAGCTTGCGCGCGACCAGGCTCGAATCCGCCAAGCGACCGATGCGGACGGCGACATCGAAGCCTTCCTCGACCAGATCGACAAAGCGGTCGTTCATCGCCATGTCGATCTCCACCTCGGGATAGCGTGCGAGGAAATCGGGCAGGGCCGGGGCGAGGTGGAGGAAGCCGAAGCTCATCGGTGCGTTCACCCTGAGCCGCCCCCTGGGAGCCGTCTGCAGTTTGCTCACCGACAGCTTCGCCTCTTCGATCTCTGCCACGATCCGCTGGGTCGCCGCGTAGTAGCGCTCCCCGGCCTCGGTCAGCGTGAGCGAGCGGGTGGTTCGGTGGAAGAGACGGGCGCCCAGCTCGGCTTCCAACGCCGCCACCTGCCGGCTGACCAGGGACTTCGAGAGGCTGAGCCGCCGCGCCGCTTCGGTGAACGACCGCGTCTCGGCCACCCGAAGAAACGCCTCCATGGCGGAAAGACGGTCCATGATTGTTGCCTGCAACGCGACAGTATTGTTCCAATATCATGGATTGTTGCAAACCTGGGCGCAAGCCATGTTTGGGGCACCACACCGGGGCCGACCCGGATGGCATCAATCAGAAGGAGCTTCCAATGTCGGATACGTCGCTTTCCGCGCCCAAGCCGCTGGTTCCGGCGCTGGGCTCGATCACCGAAGCCCTGGCACCCTTGGCCGACCCGCTGGTGCGGGCGGCAACCGGGCTCATGCTTGTCCCCCATGGTGCGCAGAAGCTGTTTGGCTGGTTCGGTGGCTATGGCGTTGCCGGCACCGGCGAATTCTTCGCCTCGCAATTGGGGCTGCCGGCCTCGCTGGCGCTCATGGCTGGGCTCATCGAATTCGGCGGCGGTCTGCTTTTGGCTTTTGGCCTGGCGACACGCGCCGCCGCTGCCTTGATCTTCGGCTTGATGGCTGTCGCCGTGGTCGAGGTGCACCTGGCGAACGGCTTCTTCTGGACCGATGGCGGCTATGAATACCCACTTCTTTGGAGCGTGCTCGCGTTGAGCTATGTCATCCGGGGCGGTGGCCGCTTCTCGCTCGATGCCGCGATCGGCCGCGAGCTTTAATAGGCGAAGACCGGCGGGCGCTCCGGCGCCCCCCTTTCGGAGACGAATGCCATGACTATCCAACTGCGTCCGGCCGAAGCCCGTGGACATGCGAACCACGGCTGGCTCGACACCCACCACACCTTCTCATTCGCTCACTACTATGACCCGGCGCATATGGGCTATCGCAGCCTGCGCGTCATCAATGACGATAGCCTCAAGCCCGGATCCGGCTTTCCCATGCACGGCCACCGGGACATGGAGATCGTGACCTACCTCGTCCGCGGCGCGCTGGCGCATAAGGACACGACCGGCGGCTCCGGCGTGCTCAACCGCGGCGACGTCCAGTCCATGACGGCAGGGACGGGCGTGCGCCACAGCGAGTTCAACGCTTCCGACAAAGACGATCTCCGCCTGCTGCAGATCTGGATTCTGCCCGACCGCGAGGGGCATGAGCCCACCTACCGGCAGACCAGCGTCCCCGATGCGGCCAAGCGCAACACGCTCAGCCTGCTGGTCGCCCCTGACGGCGGCGAGGGCGTGCTCGACATTCACCAGGATGTCCGCATCTATGCGAGCCTGCTCGATCGCGGCGCCAGGGTCGGCCACAAGCTGGCATCGGGGCGCGGCGCCTGGATCCAGGTCGTCGACGGCACACTCTCGGCGAACGGGCAGACCTTGAAGACGGGTGACGGTGCTGCGATCGAAGACGTCGAGACGATCGACATCGCCGCGACGACGGAGGCGGAGTTCCTGTTGTTCGACCTGACGTGATCGCTCGGTTGCCGAATTCGGCGGCCGAGCCATGGTCGTCATACCACCCGTCTCAGCCGGGGATCGAGCGCATCCCGCAAGCCGTCTCCGAAGATCTGCAGCGAGACCACCGTGAGCGCGATGGCGATGCCCGGGGCCAGGATCAGCCATTCGGCCTGCTGCATGACCTGTTGAGCGCTGGCAATCATGTTGCCCCAGGTGGCGACGGTCGGAGGGACGCCGACGCCGAGGAATGACAAGGCCGCCTCGGTGAGGATTGCGTATGCGAACACGAACGTGGCTTGGACGATGATCGGCGAGACCAGATTCGGCAGGAGGTGAGCCATGATGATTCTGGATCGCGTGGCGCCGATTGCTTCCGCGGCCTCGATGAACTGCAGCTCGCGGAGGATCAGGGTTGCGGCGCGCACGATGCGCGCGATCCGCGGCGTATAGACGATGCCAAGCGCCAGCACGACGTTCAGCAGCCCCGGACCCAGGCCCGCCATCAGGGCGATGGCCAGAAGTATGTCGGGAAACGCCATCATGGCATCGGTCAGCCGCATCAGTGCTGCGTCCAGGCTCCTGACATAGCCCGCCACGAGTCCCATCGCCGTTCCGATGACACCGGAGACGACGACGACAAGAAAGCCGACCAGCAGCGAAAGCCGGGCGCCATAGATCGTGCGACTGAGGACGTCGCGGCCGAATTCGTCGGTGCCGAAGGGATGGATCGCGCTTGGCGCCGCCAGCCGATTGGCGACCTGCATCTTTTGCGGACTAAAGGGGGCGACCCAGGGCGCGAACACCGCGGAGATCACCGCCAATGCAAGCAAGACGAGACCCACGACGAAGATGCGGCGACGCGTTAGGCGCATCAGCAGGCGCATCGCCGGCGATCTCGAGCGTCCGAGCCGGATGGTGCGGTCGCTGATGGTGGACACGGGCGGGCTCAATAGCGAATGCGCGGATCGAGGACGGCGTAGAGCAGATCGATCGCCAGATTGATGAGGACATATATCCCCGACACCACCAGCAGCGCGCCTTGAATCACCGGATAGTCGCGATACAGCACGGCTTGGACGATCAGCTTGCCCACGCCTGGCAACGCGAAAACAGTTTCGGTGACGATGGCACCTCCCATCAGGACCGTGATGGTCAATCCGATGACGGTCAGGATGGGGATGGCTGCGTTGCGCAGCGCATGCTTCAGGATGCCCCGATCTTCGGCCAGCCCTTTTGCCCGGGCGGTGCGGATGTAATCTTCGCCAAGCACGTCCAGCATGCTGCTTCGGGTGAACCGCATGATCAAAGCGGAACTTGGAATTCCAAGCGCGAAGGATGGCAAGATCAGGTATTGCAGCCGTTCGAGCAGGCTGGAGCCAGGCGGTCCGTAGCCCGCCACCGGAAACCACCTGAGGTCCACCGACAAATACTGGATCAGCGTTAGGCCGATCCAGAAGCTCGGCAAGCTAGCCGCTAGCATCGCGCCAGCCGTCAGCGCCTGATCCGAGACCTTGCCGCGTTGAACCGCGGCAACGATGCCAATGGGAACGCCGATGGCCATCGCGATGCTCACTGCCAGCGCGGTTAGCAAGAGCGTCAGCTCGGCGCGATCGAGCATGGCCTGGGCGACCGGCTGATCGAAGAAGATCGACCTTCCGAGGTTGCCAGCCAGGATGTTTCGCAGAAAGATGACGAATTGGATGGCAAGCGGCCGATTGAGGCCGAGTTCGGATCGGAGCTTGTCCACATCGGCCGGCGTCGCCATGTCGCCCAGCATCACGGCTGCCGGATCTCCTGGTACGACGCGGGCGATGATGAATGCCAAGGATGCGACGAGCAGCATGACAATGATCATCGCGCCCAATCGCCGAATGACGAATGTCAGCATTGCTGCATCAGTCTAGCACGGTCTGGCGAAGCGATCTTGCGCAAGGAACCGCATTGGCGGAGGATCGGCCCGCGAGCGGGCCGGTCAGGCGGCAATCGGTCGCCATAGGACAGCCCCTCGATCAACCGGGAGAAGCGGCCTCGCCAAAGCGCCGCGCCCGAAATCTAGGGAGATGGCCATGAAGCTCGAGAGATGCCTTCGACTTGGCGCCGCATTGGCGCTCTTCGGCGGCAATGTTCTTGCTGCGCCGGCCCTGGCCGCGACGGCAATCGACGTCGCCCTCTACGGCGAGCCGCCGAACCTCGATCCGGTCATCTTCACCTCGGATTCGGCGACCATTATAACGCATCACATATTTGAGGCGCTCTACACATTCAACTCGAAATGGGAGCTTCAGCCCGTGCTCGCCTCGGGCCCGGCGACCATTGCCGGGAACGGCACTGTGGTGACCATTCCGCTCCGCGCCGACGTCGTCTTTCACAACGGCAGGCGAATGACCGCCGAGGACGTGGTCGCCTCGCTGCAGCGTTGGGCCAGAGTATCGCCGCGCGGCAAGCTCGTCGGCGCGCTGGCCGAATCCATCACGATGAAGGATCCGAGCACGGTCGAGATCCGGATGAAGCAGGCATTTGCGCCGCTGCTGCCGCTGCTGGCCACCAACACCGCGGCCGCCGTGATCCTGCCGAAGGAATTGAACGCGACCGATACGCCCATAACCGAGTTCATCGGAACGGGACCGTACAAGTTTCTCGAGCGCAAGCCAGACCAATTCACGCGTGTCGTACGATTTGACCAGTACAAGTCACCGCCTGGGACGCCCGATGGCTATGCCGGCGAACGCAAGGCCATCATCGACGAAATCCGGTTCATCCCGGTAACCAATGCGATGACGCGCGTGGCGGGCGTGATCAGCGGCCAATACGCCTTTGCCGACACGCTGCCGAACGAGTCCTATGCCCAGCTCAAGGCGGCGCGTGGTGTGACGCCGATCCTCGTGCGCCCGGACTGGGTGATCTTCATGGTGCTGAACACCAAGGCAGGGCCGACGGCGAACGTGAAGATCCGGCAAGCGATGCAGGCGGCGATCAGCCCGCGCGACATGCTGGCGGCCGCTTTTGGCGACCCTGCGCTCTTTGACCTCGACGGCTCGATCTACGGCAAGGGTGCTGCCTACCACGACGGCGCCAATACCCAGGGCTTCAACCAGCACGATCCGAAGAAGGCCGCCCGGCTGCTGAAGGAGGCCGGCTACAAGGGCGAGCCGATCCGCCTGCTGACCTCGCAGCAATTCGACTATTTCTACAAGCAGACGCTCGTTGCCAAGGAAAACTTGGAGGAAGCCGGCTTCGCCGTCGATGTGAAGGTGCTGGACTGGGCGTCGGTGACGCAACTGCGCACCAACCCCAACAATTGGGAAGGCTTCATCGCCTATAACGGGTTCCAGCCCGATCCCAATGCGGTCACGTTCATCAGCCCGGACTATCCCGGCTGGTGGGACACCCCGGAGAAGACCGCGGCATTGAACGAGTTCAACCGGGAGATGGACCCGGCCAAGCGCGTGCCGCTCTGGTCGAAGATCCAGACGCTTCTCTATGAGCAGGCGTCGACACTGATCACCGGCCATTTCTATAGCCTGACGGCGGTCAGCGATAAGCTGCAGGGATTCACCTCGATGCCCCAGCCGGCGTTCTGGAACGTCCGGTTGGCGCCGTGATGGCGGCAGCGGATAACGCTTCAGACCAGCCGCATCGTGCTTCGGAGGTGACGCTCGCCTATTACGATCGGCAGGCCGAGGCCTTCTGGGACGGGACCCGGGCGCACGACGTCAGCCAGAACTATGCGGCGCTCCTCGATGCGATCGAGGGCGATCCCCCGCACTCCATTCTCGATCTGGGGTGCGGGCCGGGCCGCGACCTTCGCCATTTCCGTTCCTTGGGGCATGAGGCCATCGGCTTGGACGGGTCGAAGGAGTTCGTCGCCATGGCGCGCGCCTATTCCGGCTGCGAGGTTCTGCACCAGGATTTCCTGGCGATGGATCTGCCGGCCGATCGCTTCCACGGGGTGTTTGCCAATGCCTCACTGTTCCACGTGCCGAGCCGGGAGCTGCCGAGGGTGTTGCTGGAGCTCGCCGGAACCTTGAGACCGCGGGGCGTCCTATTTTGCTCGAATCCTCGAGGCAACAACGAGGAAGGTATCCGCGGCGACCGCTATGGCTGTTTCCGCGATCTCGACGCTTGGCGCAACTATGTGAGCGCTGCCGGATTCGTCGAAGTGCTGCACTACTACCGCCCGCCCGGACTCCCCCGCCCCCAGCAGCCCTGGCTCGCCATGGTATGGCGCAAAGGGGTAGCGGCCTAGTTTCGCGATCCCAGCAGGCGCAGCCCCACGGTCATCCATACGGCCCCACCCAGGCCGAAAATGCCGTTATAGGTCATGCCGCGAAGCATATTGACGAGCACGAAGCCATTACCGAGCGCCTGTCCGCGCAAGGGGGCCAGCACGAACCAATTGAACGTGGAAATGAATAGACCGCCGAAAACAATCGCGGCGATGAAGAAACCCGCACCGCTCCGCAGGGATTGCGGCAGCCGGCTGGAGACGGCGGCAAACACCGAAAACCAGACACCGCCCCAGAAGGCGAGGGAGATGACCTGCGGCACGCCCAGAGGCGGAACCGCGCGCATGGCGTAGGCCGGATTCGGATTCCAGCCCAACAGATAGGCAATGCTATTGGCACCCTGATGGAAAACCAGGACCGAGAGGAATCCGGCGACGAAGCCGAACAAGATCCACCTCGGCAAAGAGATTGAGGGTGCAGGGTCATCGAAGGTGACGGTCATCGTTACCCCTCGAAGCGGTGGCCGGCCGCATGATCGTGAATGGCGTGACCATTGTAGCCAATATCGCGGCGGCGGGCGAGCAAGTGTCCCCGCTTCAGCCAATCTCGATATCCGTCTCGATTGCGTGCATCGGCCACCGGATCTCGTTCAAACCTAGTGGGATTTCAAGGGGCTCGACGCGCCGATCGCATCCAAGACCTGCTCGGTGCTCCAGACCTGCCCGAAGACGCGCGCAAAACCGGAAAGCGCCGCGCGATGGTGCCGATCGAAAAACGTCGCGGATGCGTCCTCGACGATGATTGCATTGAATCCGCGATCGGCGGCATCGCGCGCTGTCGTCTCGACACACATATCGGTCGCCATGCCGACGAACACGATCGACTCGATGCCCATATTTCTCAGCAGCCATTCGATCCCGGTCGAATTGAAAGCGCTCGAGGTATTCTTGTCGAGAACGAGGTCGCGCGCGGCGGGCGTCAGCTCCGCAATCACGTCGTGCTCGAAAGTCCCTCGATGCCAGAGCACCGGCGTATTTGTCGTCGTGATCGACTCGGCATCGCGCCGTCTTCGGCGTTCGATCATGTCCCGCCCATCGGGGAGCAAGGCTCCGTGTCGCGTGAACACGATCTGCGCGGAGTGGCTTCGAAACCGTTCCAACAATCGTTTGGCATTCGGAATGACGGTGTGGACCAAGCGCTCGACGTAGTAGTCCGCAATGGCGGGATAGCGCTGCGTCAGCATCTGGGCAACGCCGACCGCGGGATTGCATCCGTAGTTTTGCATGTCCACGACGACCAGGGCCGTCGAACGCCAGTCGATCGTGAAGCTGGGCCAA
Organism: Pseudomonadota bacterium; assembly: GCA_016195085.1. Classification (NCBI taxonomy): domain Bacteria; kingdom Pseudomonadati; phylum Pseudomonadota; species Pseudomonadota bacterium. The sequence continues at coordinate 212,349 of JACQAG010000022.1, forward strand.
GGCATGTGCCAATCGGCAAATGTCTCGGGCGAGTCGATATGTCCCGACGGCTGATCCTTGGTTTGTTTCATTGGTCACCCCAATCCGTCTGCGCGGCAGCACGTTACCCTGCTAGTGGAGCAGGGCGCCCCCCCGCCTGCGCGGCTTTACTCTAACTGTTTGATATCCATGGTTCCCGAACGGTCGCCTGGATCCAGGTCGTTGCCGACAGGCTCGAGGTGGCACGCCCAGTCATGTCCGTCGACGGCACGCAGCGGCGGCGCCATCTCGGTACAGATCGGCATCGCAAGGGGGCAGCGCGTGCGATAGGTGCAGCCGGAGGGCAGCGCCAGCGCGCTTGGAGGCTCGCTCACTTGCATCGCCTCGAGGCCGGCCTCGGCGCTCGTCGCCAGCAGCATCTGCGAATAGGGATGCCGCGGCGTTTGGAGGACCTGTCGGGCGGATCCCGCCTCGACGATGGCGCCCAGGTACATGACCACGATCCGGTCGGCGAGGTAGCGGATGACGTTGAGATCGTGGCTGATCACCACAGAAGTGAGGCCGAGCTCGGCGCGGAGGTCCTGCAGCAAATTGAGGATCTGCGATTGCACCGAGACGTCGAGCGCGCTGGTCGGCTCGTCGCAGATGAGAATCGGCGGTCTGAGGATGACGGCGCTGGCGATGGCGACGCGCTGGCGCTGCCCGCCGGATAGCTCAGCTGGGTAGGACGAAGCGAGGCGTCTGGGCAGCCCGCACAAATCCATCATCCGCTCGACCGCGTGATCGCGCTCGGCCGGCGTGCCGATCCGGTGCACGTCGAGGGGAAGGCGGATGGTCGCCCCGACGGTGCGGCGCGGGTTGAGGGATGAGTAGGGATCTTGGAACACGGGTTGGATCGTGCGTGCAAGCGCCGCCCTGCCGAAAGTGCCGAGGTCGCGACCGAAAAGGCGAACCGTGCCGCTCCGCGGCCGTTCCAAGCCGAGCATGACTCTTGCCAGGGTGGACTTGCCGCTGCCGCTTTCTCCGACGACGCCGAGAGCAAGGCCTGGGGCGAGATCGAGCGCAATGCCGCGAAGTGCCTTCAGCGTTTTTGGCGGATCGAAGAGCCCCTGGCGCACCCGATAGATGACCGCGACGTCCATGAGCGTGATCGCGGAGGCCGCGGTACTCGTGCCGGTCTTCGCCGCTTGCGCCGCCGCTGGTTCCGCCAGCGCTTGGCTCCCGGTCGCCGCCGCGGGAGGGATGACGCAGCGGTAGTACCGATCCGGCGCGATCATGCGCTGCGGGATCGCTCGGGCGCAGGCTTCGGCGGCCTTGGGGCAGCGGTTGCGAAATTGGCAACCCGCGACCTCGCCGATGAGGCTCGGCACCTGTCCCTGCAAATAGCCGAGGCGGCTGCCGCCGCTCCGCACCCCCGGCATACAGGAGAGGAGCGCTTTTGTATAGGGATGCATCGGTTGCCTGAGCAGCGTCTCGGTCGGCGCCGTCTCCACGATCTCCCCTGCGTACATCACCGCGACCCGATCGCCGAAGCGGCTGACGACGCCGAAATCGTGGGTGATCAGGATGATGGCGAGGTCGAACCGATGCTGGAGCTGCCGCAGCAGGCCCAGGATCTGCGCTTGAATGGTGACGTCAAGGGCCGTCGTCGGCTCGTCGGCGATGAGCAGAGCCGGCTCGGTCATCAGCGCCATGGCGATCATGACCCGCTGGCGCATGCCGCCGGAGAGTTGATGCGGATATTGCCTGAGGCGCAGCCGCGCTTGGCCGATGCCGCAGGTTCCAAGGAGCTCGGCGGCACGCGCCACGGCGTCCCCGCGGCGGATCAGCTTCCGGTGGTGACGAATTCCCTCGATGAGCTGCTCGCCGACGGTATAGGCCGGGTTGAGCGCCGTCGTCGGCTCCTGGAAGATCATCGCCATCCTGTCGCCACGGAGCGCCTCTATGCGCGCCTCGTCGGCACCGCGGAGATCCTCGCCCTGGAGAATCAGCCGGTCGACCTCACGCACTGCCGAGCGCGGCAGCAGATTCATGAGCGCCAGCGACGTCATCGACTTGCCGCAGCCGCTCTCCCCGACGATGCACAAGGTCTCGCCGCGCCTGACATGGAGATCGACCCCCCGCACCACAAGCTGCGTGCCGTCGAGGGTTGGCAGGGACACGCGCAAGCCTTCGACCTCGAGCGTCGATGGCTGGGTCAATGGCGTCGCTCCGGGGTCAATCTGGCGCGCAGTCCATCGCCGACGAGGTTGATCGCCAGCACCAGCAGCATGAGTGCCAGCCCGGCGGCGGTGGTGAGCCAGGGTGCGGTCGTAAGCCAGGTGCGGCCCTCGGCCATCATCAGGCCCCAGGACGGCTCCGGCGCCTGGATGCCGAGCCCGAGGAAGCTCAGGATCGCGGTCGCCAGGATGCACTGGGCCATCTCTAAGGTGAACACGACGACGAAATGGCTGAATACATTGGGCACGACATCACGGGTGATGATCCGCCAATCGGAGCACCCCATGGTGCGGGCACGCGTAATGTAGTCTTGGCTCTCCACCTGGCGCGTGACCGTGCGCATGACGACCGCGAAGCGGTCCCAGTGGGTCAGGCCCAGAACCAGGATCACGATGCCGAGGCCGCTGCCGCCGACCTGCAGGATCGCCAGCGCGATCAAGAGCGAGGGGAGTGCCAGCCGCGTGGAGATGACGTAGGAGGCGACCCGGTCGACGATGCCGCCGGCATAGCCAGCGACGACGCCGAGGCTGGCCCCGATCAGGCCGGCGATGCTCGCCGCGGCGGCACCGACGGCGAGCGAAATGCGGGTGCCGTGGATCAATCGGGAGAGATAGTCGCGCCCGAAGGCATCGGTGCCGAGCGGGTAGGTCCAGCTACCACCCGAGTACCAAACCGGAGGCCGCAAGCGCCGGATCAGGCTCTGAGAATAGGGATCGTGCGGGGCGATGACGTCCGCCAACACGGCGACCATTGCGAGGCCGGCGACGATCGCGCAGCCGACAAGGAAGCCCGCGTCGCGGAAAGCGGGATGGCGCCGGCCGATCGGGAGGCGGGCGATTGCAGCCTGTAGTGGGGCTTCCGCCATCTCAGGTCATGCGAATGCGTGGATCCAAGAGGCCGTTCAACAGATCCGCCAGCAGATTGAGGAGCACGAACAAGGCCGCGACGATCATGACGATCGCCTGGGTCACGGGAAAGTCCGAGCGCTGGATGGCGTTCCAGGCCAAGAGCCCGATGCCGTTCAGGGCGAACACGCTCTCGATCACGATCGAGCCGCCGAGCAGGAACCCGAATTGCACCATGGCGACCGACACGACCGGAAGGATGGCATTGCGGAGAGCGTGCTTGAAGAGGACGACGCGCGACGGCAAGCCCTTCGCCCGTGCGGTGCGGATGTAGTCCGATCCCAGCGCCTCGATCATCCCGGCGCGGGTGAGCCGCATGAGCACCGGCATGACGAACCAGGCGAGCGCCAGGCTGGGCAGAACGAAATTTCGCCAGCTATCGGTTCCGGATATGGGCAGGATCTGCAGCTTCACGCCGAACAAGAGGATGAGCAGCAACGCCGACCAGTAGGAGGGCATCGCTTGGCCGAGAACGCCGACGGCAAGGCATACCCGGTCGGTGAACGACCCCGTGCGGTTGGCGGCCAGCACGCCCAGCGGCACGGCCGCGATGAGGGCCAGCGACAGGGACGCAACGGCGAGAATGACGGTGACCGGCAGCCTGCCGACAATCATCCGGAACACGTCTTCGTGCGAGAAGAACGAGGCGCCGAAGTCGCCCAGCACCACCCGGCCGGCCCAGCCGAGATATTGGGCGATGAGGCTCCGGTCGAATCCGTAGAAGGCTCGAATGCGCTCGACCTCCTCGCGGCTGGCCTCCATCCCGCCGATCGACATCGCCAGATCGCCGGTCCAATGAATGAGCGCAAAGGTGGCGATCGACACCGTTATGCAGACGAGCAGGCTCTCCCAGATCTTGCGGACGATGTAGTCGACCATCGAGAGGTGCTGCTATGCAGGCGCCTCACTGCTTCCAACCGGTCATATACATCAGCGGGTAGCCGTCGCCCGGCGTGACGAAGTCGAGGCCGGCGCGGAAGCCGTAGTTGGTGACGTTGGTCATCAGCGGCACGACCAGCGCCTCGCGCTCGATCTTGTCGAAGCCGAGCTTATAGAGGCGCGCGCGCTCGGCCGCATCGACGATCGAGCCCGCCTGCTTGAACCAGCCGGCAATCTCCTCGTCGCGCGCATAGTCGCCCTGGTCGCTCATGAAGAACAGCGGCACCAGTGCCGAGACATCGTAGACGCCGTTCGAGGGCCAGGGCACCACCGCGGCGGTCAGCTTGCCACCGAAGAAATCCTTGATCCACGCGGAGGTCTCGCGGTAGTCGAGCTTGGCCCGAATGCCGATCTCGCGCAGATCGCCGATGATCGCCTCGGCCACCGGCCCGCTATCGGTGAAGGCCGAGATCGACGTCTCGAAGCCATTGGGATAGCCCGATGCCTTCATCAGGTCCTTCGCCTTCTTCGGATCGTGGCCGTAGGTCACGATGGCCGCCGGACAGCCGAATTGCAGGGGATGGCAAGGGACGTCGAGCACCACGCTGCTGCCGCCGCGCAGCACCTGGCTGATCGCGGCCCGGTCGATCGCATGCGTGATGGCGAGCCGCACATTCTTGTCCTGCATCGGATTGGGCCCGCTGCGGCCGGCGGCATCGAGCGACAGGAAGCTGATGCTGGTCGACCCGCCGGCAAGGGTGGTGACGCCGGCGGCACCTTGAAGTTGCTGCTTCTGGTCGGCGCTGATGCTCCACAGGAAATCCACGCGCCCACTGGTGAGCTCGGCGATCTGCGTCTGCGAATCCGGGATCGAGGTGACGGTGATCTTGTCGAGCCTGGGTTTCCCCCAGCCCGCCGCATAGTAGCCGTCATGCCGCGTGAGCTCGACGCTGCGGCCCGCCTCGAATGCGGTCACCATGTAAGGACCGGTGCCGATCGGACTCTTGGCGAAGGCCTGCGCGCCCATCTGCGCATGGGCGGCATGGGGCAGGATGAACAGGGTTTGCGTCAGCCGGTCGATGGCCGAGGGCGTCGGCGCGTTCAGGATCAGGTGGACCGTGTAGGGGCCGATCTTCTCGGCGCGGTTGATGAAGCCGTAATCGGCCTGGCCGAAGGCGATCTGAGCCGCCGGATTCTTGATGTGCTGGACGGTGTAGACGACGTCGTCGGCATCGAAGGGCTGACGGTCATGGAAGCCCACACCCTGGCGGAGCGTGAACTCGATAGTCTTGTCGTCGATCCACGTCCAGGCGGTGGCGAGCGCCGGCTTCGCCTGGCCCGAGGTCGGATCGCGATAGAGCAGGTGCTCGAGCACATTGCGGATCACCAGCTGCGAGGATCGCTTCGAGGTGCCGTAGGGATCGAGGGTCTCGATGTCGTTGGTGAACCCCCAGGTCAAGGCGTTCTTGGCCTGCTGCGCCGGGGCGAGGCTCGGGGCCAGCATGGCGATCCACAAGGCGGAGATGACAACGAGTCTCTTCAGCATCGTGAGTCTCCCAAATGGTCGCATCGGGGCAGGGTCCGCTCGTCGTCAGCGCAATGAGTGGACCACGCCGTAAATGGCCGCTGGCAGTGTCGCGCCGAACCGCGTCGAGCGTTCCGGCGACCAGCCCTGCACCGCATCCTGCCACCACGAGGTATCCTTGAAGGGCTGCTCCAGCAACATCGAAAGGCAGTTGAACCGCTCTGCGATCCAATTCCAGGCCATGCTGAGATCGGCCTTCTCCGGCGAGCCGCCGGGATAGGGATGGCCCAGCTCATAGTCCGGCGACGCCGCGGCCCAGGCGCGCTCGAATTGGTTGAATAGGCCCTTGAGGCGCTCGGACCTCGACGGAATTTCCAGCGGTCCGCCGAGGAAATTGCAGCGCAGCTCCGCGTCGGCGTGGCAATCGAGGCAGAAATCGACGCCGATCGCCTCCATGCGGTTGCGCACATGGAAGACCTCCGGGCTGCGCTCGAGGCTGGGGGCGGCCCATTCGCGGTTGAGATTGACGCCGAGCGCGTTGGTGCGGAAGCGAACTTGCTGCAAGCCATCGGGATTCATGTTGGGCACGACATGGAACACCGCCTCGTCCAGAAGCCGGCGCACGATCGGGTCATGCAGGTCCAGCATGCGCTCGAGGAAGCCCTCGAGGAAATAGCCGCTCTGGGTTTCCGAGGTGTGCTGGAAGGCGATGATCCACACATTCTTCTTGTCGGGCCCGGCCGTTCCGACGGTCAGCATATCGATGTCGGCGCCGTTGACGGTGCGGCCGATCGAGGCCAAGCGGACCCGGGGCGAGAGCTGCGCGCGGGCGGTCAAATCGTGCATCCGCTCCAAGGAGTAGGGCGCCCAGGAGGCGTAGTAGCAGACGTCGAAGTCCGGCCGGTGGCGAAAGATGAAGGCTTGGCCGTCGAAACGTCCCGGCACCCGAAACCAACGGCGCCGGTCGTAGGAGGCGACGGCGCCGGTATTGGTCCAGCGGTTCTCGAGGTCGCGGTGGCTCGCCAACCGGTTGGCGAGCGTCTCGCCGGCATTCGTCAGGTGAAAGGTGCAGTCGACACCGCGGACGCCGATGGCCCTGAAATGGTAGCGGCCGAAATGCGGCGAGTCCTGATCGCGGACGAGCCGAAGCCTGATGTTGCCGGGGTCGGTCGCCTCGACCACCTCGATGGTCCCGTCGGGAATGGTGCCGTTCACTGAGATCGTCATCGCTTTTTGCTCGTCCGCCTGGTCCGAAGATTGCCCGGGGAGGGTCGGGGAGGGGGTGATCCTCACCTCCTCCCAAAGTCCTCCCCGCGTCACGCCCGCCCGAATGGCATCGCCTTGATTGGCGCTGGAGATATGTCCACGGGCGCGTTTGGCTCCGGTTCGGCCGTCGCCAGAAGCAGGTCGAACGAACGGCCGATGTCGGCTTCGACACCGTCGCGTGCCGCTGTCGCATCGCCGCGCGCCATGGCAGCCAGAATTTTCTGGTGGTAGGCGGTGGCTTCGCCGGTACGGTTGTCGAACAGCATGGCCGCGCGCCGGAGATACGGCCCGAACTGAAGCCACAGGCTGTCGATGATCGGCAGCAGCACCGCAGAGCCCGACAAGCCATAGATGGTGAAGTGGAACTGCCAGTTCTTCTGGACGCTGGCTTCGATGCGGTCCTTGGCATCGGCGTCGCGTTCGGCCTCGAGGATGGAGCCGAGCGTGTCGAGATCATCTGCCGTCGCCCGCGGCACGGCCAACGCCGTTGCCATGCCTTCGATCGCTCGGCGCACATTGCGGAGATCGCGAAGCCGGGTCGGCGACAGGTTGGGAACCCGCGCCGAGCGGTTGGGCAGGGATTCCAGGGCCCGCTCGGCGACCAGGCGGCTGAGCGCCTCTCTCACCGGCATGGCGCTGGTGCCGAAGGCCTTCGCCAGCTCGGCGACCTTCAGCACCTGGCCGGGCTCGAAGGCGCCGCTCATCAGACGGTCGCGGAGTACTGCATGCACCCGGCGTTGCACCGTGTCCCGTTCGATGGGGACGACGCCGAGTTCCCGCATCGTCAATCCTGATATAAAATCTTTGATCGAAGATCGAATTTAGCGTAGTCAGGGTAGAGCGATGTGTCAACGGCCTGAGGGCAGGACACGCCGATGCAATCGAAGCGAAGCCGCGGGCGACCCCAGCGACGGACCCCCATGCGCCGGCCTGATGACGGATTCGAGCTCTACGACCTCAGGGTCGAGGTGCTGGCACCGCCCGGTGCCAAGATCTATTGCAACAGCCGTCCGGGGGATTGGTTCGAGGTCAGGGGCGAGCTCCTGCTTTTTCAGCCCGGCATGCCGTTCAGCCTGTACACCCTGGCCGCACTGCTGCCGTTGCTGCCGGCCAAGCAGCGTCCGACCGAGGCGAATGACTGGATGACCACGGATGCGGAGATCGCCTGTCCCGATCCGAACTGTCCGACACGGTTTCGCATCAGCCGATTGGGCAAGCGGCGATTCCGCCATGCCGAAGTCACCGCTGTTCCGCTGCCGACGCTACGGTCCCCTGCCGGACGCGGTCCTGCGCGGCGAAAGCGAGGCCGGGCGTAGTTGGATGTGAGGAGGTGAATGTGACCATCGAGCGCGCCCTGCTGGCGCCGGGCTATTCGATCTCGCGCCTTTTGAAGGGCGGTTGGCATCTCGCCGGCGGCCATGGGCGGATCGATCGCGATCAGGCGATCAAGGACATGGCCGCCTTCGTCGAAGCGGGGATCACCAGCTTCGACTGCGCCGACCACTATGTCGGCGTCGAAGAGCTCATCGGTGATTTTCGCAAGCAGTATCCAAGCCTCGCCAAGAGTCTGCAGGTGCATACCAAGTTCGTGCCGGATTTGGCGGATTTGCCCACCGTGAACCGTGCGTATGTCGGGCGGATCATCGATCGCTCACTGCAGCGGCTTGGGCTCGAGCGGCTCGATCTCGTGCAGTATTTCTGGTGGGATTGGTCGGTCCCCGGCGCCGTCGATACCGCCGTCGCGCTCAATGATCTCCTGCGCCAGGGCAAGATCGCGCGCCTCGGCGTGACCAACTTCAACACCGATCAGTTCGCGGAGCTCGTGGATGCGGGCGTCCCGTTCGCGGCCCACCAGCTGCAATACTCCCTCGTCGATCGGCGGCCCGACTGGAAAATGGCGGACTTTTGCCGCGAGCGCGGCATCGGGCTCCTGACCTATGGTCATCTTCTCGGCGGCTTCTTTTCCGAAGCCTGGCTCGACGCACCGGAGCCGACGGGGCCGTTCGAAAACCGGTCGTTGACGAAATACAAGCTGATCATCGATGAATTCGGCGGCTGGGCGCTGTTCCAGCAGTTGCTACGGGCGCTGAAGAAGGTTGGCCAACGCCACGGTGTGGGCGTCGGCGAGGTGGCCGTGCGCTGGACGCTGGGTCGCCCGGGCGTCGTCGGGTGCATCGTCGGCGCCACCTCGACCCGTCATCTCGCGCAGAACCTGAAGATTTGCGACTTCGCGCTGACCCAAGAAGACCTTGCCGAGATCGCGCTGGTGACCGACAACCGCCGCGGCCCGCCCGGGGACTGCTATCAGCTCGAGAATGACCGCAATGGCCCGCATGGGCGCATCATGCGCTACAACCAGAACAAGATCGGCCAGCCCTCGGCAGCGTGAGCCCTGGCCGGGCCGAGCTCCTGACGTCGGCGGGGATCGGGCTCGGCAGAGTCGTCAGCATGCGAAGGTCGGAGCCAAGCGGATCATGGAAATGAAGAAAGAGGCCGCAGGCGAGGCGAGTGCGGCCGAGGCAGCAGCGGCGGACGCGGCCGGTGATCGTCCGGGTGCCGCCCGGCATTACCGAAAGGCGCTGCTGCGGCAACCGGACCAGGGAGAATGCCTGTTCCGTCTCGGACGGATCGCCAGCGACCTCGGCAATCTCGTTCTCACCCGGGCGCTTATCGGGCGCGCCGTCGCCTGCCGACCGGAAGCGAGCGCCTACCACTTGGAGCTCGCATCCCTCCGCGAGATGAGCGGCAACCTGCCAACTGCGATTGCGAGTCGGCGGCGGGCGCTGGCGCTCGCCCCGGATGACGCCGACGCGATAGCGCGCCTTGGCCACCTGCTGCGTCGGCTCCACGCGATCGATGCAGCCGATCGTCTCTACCGGAGAGCGCTTTCCGTGGTACCCAAGCTCGGCCAGGCGCATCTCGGCCTTGGCTTGCTTGCCGAAGCCAGAGCCGCGGTCGCGGAAGCGCGCATGCATTTCGAGCGCATGGCCGACCAAGTTCCAGGCGCGCTGGCGCGGATCGCCGACGTGGGCCTCCGGGATCATGCGGCCTTGGATCTGGGAACCGACGCGCCCAACCGCTTCACCGCCCTCGGCGAGACCTACTTCCGCGCGAATCGAATCCCGGAGGCCGTGACCGCGTTCTGCATTGCCCTTTCCATGGACGTTGATCACGCGCGGGCGAAGGCCATGCTCAATGCCGTGATGCGGCGCCAGGGCCGCACTGCGGTGTTGTTTCGTCTGCTCGTGCATCCCTCGTTCGGGATCATCGCGGTCGAGGCCGATCTGCTGCTGCGGCACATCCAAGCAGGCTCCGTGCCGCGGGAATTCCTATGCATCCTGCTCTCCGGCAACCGCCCAGCCAACCGGCAGCTGACACGCTTGATTCAGCGGGCGACCTCGCTGGTCGAGGATGATCTCCTCTACTACGCCGCGCTCGAGGTCCTGGCACCCCGCTACATGCTGCCGGAGGGGGTGGTCCGGCTCATGGAATTCGACGTGGGGTTCAATGCACGTACGCGCCCGCCGCTCACCTTCAGCGCCGAAGAGCTCGCCGAGGGCCAAGCCTATCTCGAGGCCAACGGGCTCAATCCCAAGCAAGATTGGTTCGTGTGCATCTATGCCCGCGACATCAGCTATTCGCAAAACGTCTTCAGCGGCGCCCGCCTCGCCACCACCGATTTTCGCAACGCCGACATCGCCACTTTCGTGCCGGCGATCCAGGCGATCATTGCAGCCGGCGGCTGGGTCTTCCGCATCGGCAAGGATGTCGCGCGGCCATTACCGTTGCAGCATGAGCGCGTCATAGATTATGCGGCGAGCGGCCGCAGCGATCTGCTCGATCTCTTTCTGCTGGCGCATTGCCGCTTTTTCCTCGGCACGCCCGCCGGGCCCGGCGATGCCGGACGGCTCTTCAACATGCCCTGCCTTTACGTGAATGCCGTGCCGCCGGGCTTTTGCCCATTCGGTGCTCAGACGATCTACATTTCGAAGAAACTGCGGCACCGCAACGGCGGGGCGCCGGTGCGGTTGGCCGACTACCTGGCGCTCGTCGCCCAAGATCCTTCGATGCTGGCGTTCTTCAGCGACGATGGGCTCGCCTCGGCTGGTCTCGTCTACGAGGACAACACACCGGAGGAGATCGAGGCGGCGACCAAGGAGATGCTGGCGCGGGTCGCAGGCTCCTTCAGCGAGACCGAATTGGACCAGTCCCTGCGTCAGCGCTACCTCGATGCCTTTCGGGCGGGCAGCTGGTCCGGAGCCGCGAAACGCGTTTCAATGTCGAGCGAGGCAGGAATGCCGCTCGGCGCCGCTTTCCTGCGCCGGTATCAGGACCTGCTGTTACCGGACTGAGACGCGGGAATCGCCGCAGGTAATCGACTGCCCTGAGCGGCACCTAGTACCGACTTTCGTAGAAAGTCGGTACAAATCGTTTTGGGCAAGTACCTGATTCACGTGCAAATTCGTGAGTCGACTACGACTCACGAATTTGCGCGATCAGGTACTAGGTCGCCAGCTGCAGGATTTCCTCGACCGGCCGGACATCGGCGAAGGTCTGCATGATGCTGCGCAATCCGGCGAGGTGCGCATCTTCCGTCGGCGCCGCCACACTGTCATGGGGCATGAAGGTGCGAAAGCCGCGCATCATCGCATCGCGAATGGTGGACTCGCAGCAGACATTGGTGGCCGTACCTGCCACCACGACCGTATCGATGCCCTTGTCGCGGAGGAGGGTTTCCAGGTCGTGGGGGTTCTTCATGAAGGCGCTGAAACGGTATTTCGGCAATACGATGTCGCTTGGCCGGCGATCGAGGCGGTCGCTCAGCGCCTGAAACGGGGTGCCCGCCGTTAGCGCCGCCACCGCCGTTCGGCGTTTATCCTCGGCGATGAAGTTGTCAAAATATGTACCCCAATACTCCGGTGTCCCCGGCGCGCCGGCGGTGTGCTGGAACCAGAAGATCGCCGCGCCCAGACCGCGGAGATGCGAGACGAGGTGATTGACCTTGGGCAAAATAGCGCTGGCCGCACCGGCTCTGTCGAAGGGCGCGCCGTCGGCTAGCCATGCATTCTGCATGTTCAAGACACAGACAGCCGTGCGCTTGGCATCGAGCCGATCGAAGACCGCCAGCGTGTCGCGCCGATAGACGGCGCGCCGGATCAGCTCGCTGGGAAGGCCTGAAGTGAAGCCCTTATCGTCTGCCATGGCGGTCACCTGCCGAGGATCTGAGACGTTCCGAGTCCGGGAAGCGCCTCAGCGTTGATACAAAGCGCGGGCGACGACGGACGATCCATATGGCCGCGCACGGTCCATCGTATGTCGATCGAGAGTGGCTCGCCACGGGTGATGAAACTGCGAACTGGACGGAGCCGGTCCCACTGAGCCGTTAGATGCTGAAGCTTTAGACGAGCGATCGCACCGTTGAAGCGGCCGTGGCCAAACCGCCGCTTTACAGCGCGTGCCCGCGTGGCTAGGTTCGATCGCAGGCGTATTGGCACCAAGCTCTGCAGGACCATTCCTATGTCCATGGCCACCCAACATCGCTGGAGCATTGTTCTCCAGACCCACATCGGGGGGCCATCGAGGCTGATGACGCGCTGAGTTTCGCGGCATATGCATAAGACAGGCCCCGCCGGAGATCGACCGGGCCTTTTTACTTGGCTGACGCTGTCGCATCTCCAGCTCAAACAACGGAGAGCGACATGACACGAATACACGTATCGCATGCCGCGAATGCGCTGGGTTCGCCCTTGGGACTGCGCCGGGCGGCGTCGGCGCCGATGCGCTTCCTCCAGCGCTTCGGAGCCTGGCTGCTGCGCCCGCGCCCGCATCGTGCTGCGCCTCACCAACAGGGTTCAGTTTGGCACGAAGAAGATTAGCTTCCGGGGGATCCGCGAGCGCGTCGCGCTCGCGGATCGGGGCATAAGTGAGGCTAATTCCTGACGATATTCCAGTAGACGAGCTCGGGCGCATCGAGCACGCCCTCGACGTTCTTGCGATAGGCGATCGGATTCAGCATCTGGCCGAGGACCCGGTAGGGGAGAACCTCGAAGAATTTGCGCTGGAAGGCTTCCAGCGCCGTCTTGCGTTGCTGAGGCGTCGCGGCGTCGAGGAAATCGATGCGCATCTTCTCCATCGACTCGTCGCAGGCCCAACCGAACCAATTCTTGCCGTCGCACGGCGTTGCCGCGGAGATGTTGAGGAACGGATGCGATTGCAGGCTAGAGGGCCAGGTGGTCTGGAAGATGTGCCAGCCGCCTTTGTTGGTCTGCGGATCGTCCTTGACGGTGCGCCGCTGCACCAGCGTTGCCCAGTCGGTCGCCTGCAGGTCGGCATTAAGGCCGATCTGCCTGAGCAGGTCGGCGGTATAGACTGTCATGTTGTGGAGCACCGGCAGGTCGGTCGGCGTCATGATCGCGATCGGCCGCCCGTCATATCCGGCCTCCTTCATCAGCTGCTTTGCCTTCTCCGGATCGGGCTTGAGGTATGGCTCGGCGCCGACGAGACTCTCGTTCTCGGTGCCGCACACAAAGGGCGCGTGACAGACCTTCTGCATCTCCGGGTCCGATCCGACCATAGCCGTTAGGTACTCCTGCTGGCTGCCGACCAGCATGAGGGCTTGGCGCGCCTTCACGTTATTGAATGGCGGCACCAGATGATTGGGGCGCAGCACGGCTTGGCGACCAAGCGGGTTGATGACCCGGACAACGATGTCGGAGCTCTTCCTTAGCTGCGGAATCAAGTCGTGGGCTGGCGCCTCGATCATGTCCATCTCGCCGCGGATCAGGGCCGAGGCTTGCGTGGCTACCTCTGGGATGTTGTACCACTCGACACGGTCGACCTTGGCGGCCTTGCCGCCAGCATATCCGTTGGGTGGGTCCGAGCGCGGCACATAGCCCGGGTTCTTCCGGTAGACCACCTTAGCGCCAGGCACCCATTCCTCTCGAATGAAGATGAACGGTCCAGAACCGATCGACTCCTTGATCTCGGCGAAGGCGTCGGTCTTGGCCTCCTCTTCGCGGAAGATGAAGGGAGTGGTCGCGATACCGGCGAGGCTCTGCAGCATCAACGGATAAGCCTTCTTCAGCGTCATGGCGAAGGTCTTGTCGTCCTTCGTCTCGAGGCTCGCCATCCGCTCCATCAGCACGCGGCCGTCGGGCGCGCGCTGGCCCCAGCGCTTCAACGAGGCGACGACATCGGCGCTGGTGACGACCTTGCCGTCGCTGAACTTGAGTCCCGGTCTGAGCGTGAAGGTCCAAGTGAGCTGGTCCTGGCTCACCGTGTGCGTCTCGATCATCTGCGGATGCGCGTTCAAGTTCGTGTCGAGCGAAAACAGCGTGTCGAGCACCATGTTGCCGTAGTTGAACGCGATCAGGCTGGTGGTCCAGATCGGGTCCAGGTTTCGCAATTCGGCATGGATGACGACTTTGAGCGTGCTCTCGGCCCGCGCGGTGGATACGGGCCAGTAGCTTGTGGCACCCATGATGCAGGTCAGGGCAAGCAGAGGCGACCAGCAACGGCGGCTGCGTCGAGCCATAGGGAGTCCTCCTCCGGAATTGATTCCCAGGAGAAAAGGCTAAACCGTCCGGCCTGAGCCGCAAACGACATTATCCATGCCCGACCGACCGCTTATGCGCGCGTCGCCGTGTCGGCGCCGGGGTAATGCAGGGTAACGCCCACAACCGGCTGAGGAATTTCGCGTATATTATTCACGGCAGCAAGCTGACATGCATGGAAAAGATCCAGGTTTACCTTCGCAAGGAAGAGCTGGATGCGCTGCGCAAAGCGGCGGCCCGGTCCGGACGCAGCGTTGCGGAGCTGATCCGCGAGGCAATCCGAACGGTTGTGCTCAAGCCTGAGGCCGCAGGTCCGGTCGCTATCTGGGACGGGAAGCCAAAGCGGTCCTCCATGGAACACGATGGCGTTCACGACGAGCCCTGATGCAGTGGGGGAGGCGGCCTTCGTCGACAGCGGAGCGTGGATCGCGCTGGCGCTGCCACGAGATCCGCTCCATGGGCGAGTGCGAGAGCAATGGCTCCTGTGCACGGGACGGGCGCGAAGCTTCATGCGTCGGTTCCCATGGTGATCGAGACCTTCATATATCTTTATCACAACGCCAATCGGGATGTGGTGCTGACTTGGAAAGACTCCATCTATGAACCCGGCATCGTAAAAATCCTCCCCAGCGATCACGGTGCATTCGAAGGCGAAGTCAGTTTTCACGATGGCGATGACGCCCAATTCAAAGCGTGGCAACAATCAATTCCTCGCGACGCAGTCTGATGAACGTCGCTTCTGGCGCGTCGTTAACCAAATAGGTGCGCCTGCCGCTACCGTTCACAGTCGACATTGAGCAGGTTGGCGTTGTCGTTGGCATGATCGGATCGGAGTTCGCTCCGTTCGACGCCCGTCGGTGCCTAGTACGCTGCGGGGGCCTATGCTAGATTTCGCGTAAGGCCGGTGGGGGTGCCATGAAGGGGGTGGTATTCACCGAATTCTTGGAGATGGTCGAGGCGACCTTCCCTGAGGACATGGTCGACCGCATGATTAGTCGCGCCGATCTTCCATCCGGCGGGGCGTATACCTCCGTTGGGTTCTACGATCATGGCGAAATGGTGCAGCTCGTGGCGGCGTTGAGCGAGCTCACGGGCAAGCCGGTCGCCGAGTTGATCCGAACATTCGGCCGCTATCTGTTTGGCCGTTTCGTCAAGACCTTTCCGGGGTTCTTTGTCGGCATTTCCGACTCCTTCGAGTTCCTCACCGGGATCGAGACCCGAGTCCATTCGGAAGTCCGAAAGCTCTACCCCGACGCCGAGTTGCCGAACTTCGTTGTAACCCAACATGGAATCGAGCGTCTCGTCCTCGACTACAAGTCGCGGCGCCCCTTCGCCGACCTCGCCCACGGCCTGATCGAAGGCTGCATCGATCATTATCGAGAGACGATTGCGCTCAACCGCGAAGATCGCCCCTCTGCGGACGTGCAAGCGCGGTTCACTCTGATCAGGCATTCCGGGTGATCGAGCGCGTCCGTGGCATCGGGCCAAGGAGGCATGGAGCGATCGGCACAGATGACATCACCTGAGGGCGCACAGGAAGAGTTGGGCCGGCGACGCCGGCGGGTCGCGCGGGAGAAGCGGGCTCGCATCGAGGCCGAGACGCTGCTCGAACAGAAGAGCCTGGCGCTCTATGAAGCGAACCAGGCGCTGAAGGCTGCGCTAGAGACGCTCGAGCGCCGGGTCGAAGAGCGCACGAGCGAGCTGCGCCAGGCAATGGAGCACGCGAATACCGCCAACAATGCCAAGTCGGAGTTCCTCGCTACCATCAGCCATGAGATCCGCACGCCGCTCAACGGCATCCTCGGCATGTGCGCGCTCTTGGTTGACGAACAGCTTCTTGCAGAGCCGAGAGGCTACGTCCGCACCATCCACAACTCGGCCATAGCGCTGCTCGGCATCATCAACGACGTGCTCGATTTCGCGAAGATCGAGTCGGGACGCATCGACCTCGAGATGGTCGCTTTCGAGCTGGCCCCGCTGATCGAGAGCGTGGCAGAAACTCTCGCGCCGACGGCCTACGGCAAGGGGATCGAGATTGTGGCGGTGCTCCCCTCGGATCTGCCCCGCCGTATCATCGGTGATCCCGGGCGGCTCCGGCAGATCCTGCTCAATCTGGCGAATAACGCCGTCAAGTTTACGCGGAAGGGATCGGTGCGGATCGAAGCTTCGGCGATGGCGCTTGGATCCGATCGCTGCGAGCTTCGCGTCGATGTGATCGATACGGGTATCGGTATCGCAGCAGGGGACCGCGCCCGGGTCTTCGAGAGGTTTGCCCAGGCCGACTCGTCCATCACGCGGCGTTTTGGTGGAACCGGGCTAGGACTCGGAATTTGTCGTCAACTCGTGACGCTCATGGGCGGCGTCATTGAGTTTGACAGCTTCCCTGGTCGCGGCACCCGCTTTTGGATTGTCTTGCCGGTGCAGACCGCCCCCAGTGCGGCGAGCGAAATCGATCCAGACCTGCCAGCGTTGAAGACCCTGGTAGCGACCGGCAATACGGCGACCGCGATCGCAATCGGGCAGGCTTTCGAGGCCTGGAAGGTGCCGCACGAGACCGCGACCAACGACGCAGCCGCACTGGCTCTGCTCAACAACGCGGAACGCAGCGGTACGCCGTTCCGGATCGCAATCATCGATCGCTCCTTCGGTGCGGTCGATGGAGAGGAACTCGGCCATCTCATCCGCCGCGAGGTGGGCCTGACCCAGCCGCATTTGGTGCTCCTGGTGCCGCCGGGCGGAACCGCGCCTCGCCACTTCGATGGCATGTTGGCGAAGCCAATCCGGCAATCCCCGCTCTATAACTGCCTGGTGCAGTTTGTCTCGATGTACGATGCGATTGGCGCGGCATCGATCGAGGGCGGCCAACCAACGACGCGATCACTTCAAATCCTGGTCGTCGATGACAACGCGACCAATCTGATGGTCGCGGGCAAGCTCATGGAGAAACTCGGGCACCGCGTCAATGTCACTACCTCGGGTGAGGAAGCGCTGATGGCGCTCGAGGTGCTGGAGTACGACCTCGTTTTCATGGACTTGCACATGCCCGAGATGGATGGCTTCACCGCCGTCAAAAGAGTCCGCGAAAAGCACGGCAATGTTGCGCATGTACCGATCATTGCTCTCAGCGCTAACGTCACGCGTGGGATCGACGAACGTTGCCGTGGAGCCGGCTTCAATGGTTACCTGCCGAAGCCATTGATCCCCAATCAGCTGAGGCAGATGCTTGCTCGGTTTTCAGGACAATCTGCCGTGCCGCATGAGGCGGCCGACGCACCGGTGCTGGCGCAGCTCGCCGAGCATCTCGGTCGCGATGCCGTGCTAGATCTGATTCAACGCTTTCGCCGCAATGCCGAAGAGCAGCTCGCCGCGATCAGCGTCGCGATCACCTCTGGCAATCTGGTGCAACTCGGCGTTGTCGCTCACGCGATTGCAGGAACCTCGGCTTACCTTGGCTTGACCAATATCGTGGAGATCGCCCGCGCCATCGAGGAATCCTGCACTGCGGAGAATCCCAGCACTGCCTCTGCGGCGGCCAAGCGGCTGGCCGACAGCATGGCCTCGGCTGACCGAGAGTTAATGGCTTATGTCACTCGCGGCGCGCCGGAAGTCACTCCGGCGTCCAAATCGTAGCGGCCTCGAATTCATGCCGGCGGGTCTCATTCTTCTCATCGAGGACGATGCGCTGCAACAACGCTTCTACTCGGGCACGCTGCAAGCGGCGGGGTATTCCGTAGTCGCCTGCAACTCGGGCGAGGAGGCGCCGAAGCTCTGCGACCTACATGCGCCGCGGCTGCTTGTCCTCGACATCAATTTGCCGGGCATCACCGGAATCGAGACCTGCAAGCGCATCCGAAGAGAACATGTCGGCACGGCGCCCATAATCTTCGTGACCGCGGTCGACAAGCTCGAGATCTTGCGCGAGTGCATCGAAGTCGGCGGCGACGATTTCATGGTCAAGGGCGCTGACATCAAGTCCTATCTCGAGCGCGTCGGCTACTGGATGCACCGACGTTGCCTGAGCGCGATGGAACGCAACGGGATTCTGCGCAAGGTCACCGCCAAGATCGACGCGGCACCAGAGGCAGAGATCCAACCTGCTCCACCCGGCCCCTCGCACCCTGCGATGGAGCCTGTCGGGACGGTGAAGCCGACGCATCCGCTTGTGGAGCCGCAACCGACCCATACTCCGATCCGCCAAGAGGCAGCCAGCCCTTCCGCGGTCGCCTCCATGGTCGCCTTCATCGATGAGGCAAGATCCGGAGCTCCTGCGGACTTCGGGAGGGACGTGAAGGAGAGGTTCACATTGCTGGGATATGCCTCAGGCGTTGTGAACGCCTTTGCCAATACGAGCCTGGAGGCCAAGCTTCGTTTCGCCGAACACCTGCGCTCAGTTCTGGGCGGCGCGCGACTGATGACGGAGAGCGAGATCGATGCGGCGATCGAGCGCTGGTACAGGCTCTATGACGTGCCGGTCTTTCGCGAGGCCTGCCTCCTTGGAGAGGCGGAGTTCCAGCGCCGTCTCAGCAGCGGAAGGAGCGTCCGTCCGACTCCAATCCATAACCTCATGACGGCTTGACCACGGTCACGGCGGTCGCTCGGAGGCTGGCCTCTTCATTCGCTCCAGCTTCGCCGCCCGACACGCCGTTCGGTTGGCTCAGCATCAATGCGTCCTCAAAGAAGTTGCAGGCACGAAGTCCCCAATCGCGGTCTCGACCAGCGCTGGTCCTCGACCTACAATGAAATCTTTCACACGGCAGAGCCGTCCAGGGGGCCGAGGCCGGGCGTCCGGCTCCGTTAACGTATCGTTAACGTTCCGGCGCCATTTAGCCGGGCTACCCTGCCCGACAAGTTTCGGTGAATGAGCAAGATCGTCTGGAAGTTCTCCGACATGACCGGCCCGGACGGCGTTGGACCCGAGCCGATGCTTTTGGAGAGCGAGCTTGACGGCCCGGTCGAACCTGCGGGGCAGGCCGCCGAGGCTATCGGCCATCCCGAGCTGATTCGGCTGCATGCGTATTGGGCAGCAAAGTGCCGACCTAGCTGTCTCCCCTCGCCACGCGATCTCAATCCGGCTGAGCTTGCCGACTTTCTGGGCAACGCGCTTTTGGCCGACATTGTCGAAAGCGAGCCTTTGCGCATCCGCTACCGGCTCGTCGGCACCAGGCTGGTCGAGTTGTGGGGTCGCGATCCGAGCGGCAAGGATTTGGAGGAGCTATACTATCGGCCCTTCCGGCAAGCGCTCTACGGTGTCTACAGGAACGTGATTGAGCGTCGGCGGTGGCGATATGACGAGGTGAATTTTCGATTTCTGTGGACGGTGATCGCCTATCATCGACTACTGCTACCATTGTCCACGGACGGTGTGCGGGTCGACAGCGTGCTGACCGCGATCTATCCGAACGACCCCGGATTGAAACGCGCCAGCCAGTGGCGGCTCACCGACGACATCGTCCGCATCTTCGACAACCTGTCGAACACCGCTGCCAAGATAAAGCGCCAGCCGCATCGCTGATCTGCCGGCCCGGCGCTGCCGCGAATGCGATCCGGATCGCGCTTAAGCCCACACGTTAAGGCTGCGCGCCGAGCGTTAACTGCAACACTTGGTGCGCTGCAGCGGAATCGCTCGCATTTCCACCGGCAAATGGGTTGCCATCGCCGCCACTTCGGCGAAGACTGGGTCATTTCTTCAGCATTGGCGGTGCAAACAAAGTCAGCGCACGAGAGCAGCGCCTTCGGTCCGAGGCGTTCCAGGGGGGGACATGCGTGACCATTGTGCAGTTCGCGGCCACGTGGCGGTCGCCTTCCTCTGCGTGGGTCTGCTCGCTACGCCCTGTGCGCGGGCCGAGGATTCATCCTTCGACGATTTGACCAAGCTCTCGCTCGAAGAGCTCCTCAACATCGAAGTGACGTCGGCTGCCAAGCGACCGCAAAAGCTCGGTGACGCTACCTCCGCCATCTTCGTGCTCACCCAGGAGGATATCCGCCGATCGGGCGCCACCAGCATCCCCGAGGCGCTGCGTATGGTGCCGGGACTCCAAGTCGCCAGGATCGACGCCAACTCCTGGGCGATCACCGCGCGCGGCTTCGCGAGCCGCTTCGCCAACAAGCTGCTGGTGCTGATCGACGGCCGCACGGTCTACACGCCGTTGTTCTCCGGCGTATTCTGGGATCGGCAGGATACGATGATGGAGGACGTCGAGCGCATCGAGATCATTCGCGGTCCTGGCGCTGCGCTCTGGGGCGCGAACGCGGTCAACGGCGTCATCAACGTCATCACCAAGCACTCCAAGGAGACGCAAGGCGATCTTGCCAGCGTCGCCGTGGGGACGGCCGAGCGCGTCTCGGGTGCATTCCGCCATGGCGGTGCGATTGGCGACAGCGCCACCTACCGAGCCTACGCCAAATATTTTGATCGCTACGACAGCACCACAGCTAGCAATGGACCGGGCCGAGATGGCTGGCGTTATGGGCGCGCCGGCCTTCGCTCCGACGGAGAGACCGCCACCCGCGATACTTGGACGCTCGATGCCGACGCGTATCGCGGGCGGCTCGGCGAGACGTTCATGACCCCCTCGTTCGCTGCTCCGTTCATCTCGACCACGAATGGCAAGACCGATACCGATGGCGGCCATGTCCTTGGTCGTTGGAACCATAGCTTGGCGGAAGGTTCCGACTTCACCCTACAGAGCTATTACGACCGAACCGGCTTTTCCGATCCCAGATTGTCGGAGTCGAGAGATACCGCCGACGTGCAGCTGGAGCATCGGCTGGCGATTGCGGAGCGGCACGAGGTCGTGTGGGGCGCGGGCTACCGCGTCACTCATGACGACGTCAACAATAGCGCCGCCTTGGCGCTCATACCGACGAGCCGTACGGCGCAGTTGCTCAGCGCCTTCGGTCAGGACACAGTGACGATCGTTGCGGACAGGTTCTATCTCACCGGCGGCGCGAAGATCGAGTACAACACATACACTTCGGTCGAATTCCAACCGACCGCGCGCCTTCTCTGGACGCCAAACGCGTCGGAAAGCGTATGGACGGCAGTCTCGCGCGCAGTGCGCACGCCCTCGCGCGCCGAAGAGGATGTCCGCCTGATCAGTTCGGTGCTGCCGCCGGGAGCGCCGGGCAACCCGTCGCCGCTGCCACTAGAAACGCTCATTTCCGGCAGCCATGCCTTGCGGGCGGAAACCTTGACCGCCTACGAGGTCGGCTATCGCCTACAGGCGACGTCTTCGCTCTCCTTCGACCTTGCGGGCTTCTATAACGACTACCGCAATTTGCTCTCCGAGGAGCCTGGCGCGCCCACACTCGTCTTGTCGCCAGTGCCGCACTTCGTCGTTCCGCTGACCGCCGCAAACAAGCTTCACGGCGACACCTACGGCTTAGAGCTGGTCAGTACTTGGCAGCCACGGCATTGGTGGCGTCTGCAGGGCTCCTACACATTCCTCAAGGTCGATCTGCGCCGGGATGCTGACAGCCTCGCGCCCGCCGCGATCGAAGCTCAGCGGGGCCAAAGTCCTCGACATCAATTCGGCCTACGCTCGCTCATCGACGTAACCTCGAACGTCTCCTTCGACAGCTTTCTCCGATACGTCGATGCGCTGCCGTCGCTCGGCGTTCCCCGCTATGTCGAGCTCAACCTCCGGCTTGGGTGGCGTCCTGTGCCGAATGTCGAGCTCGCGATCGTCGGCGAGAGTCTGATCCGCCCGGCCCATTTGGAATTCGGCTCTGAAACTCTGCCGGTCGTGCCGACCCGGGTCGAGCGCGCCGTCCTCTTTCAGACCCTCGTGAAGTTCTGAGCGCCGTCTCCCTATGCGCCACGCCAGGTTACGAGGCATCGCCGGAATAAGCATGACAGCGCTTGCGCTCGTCTTGCTGCCACCAACCTCTGGTTGGGCGCAAGCTGCCGGTGTAGATGAGAACGCGTTGAAGGCCGCCTTCCTCTATAACTTCATCACGTTTACCGAATGGCCGCATCAAAAGCTGCAACCGAACGACGACGCGCCGTTCCGCCTGTGCGTGTACGGGCAGGACGCACTGGGCGCAGCGCTGCGAGCTCTAGAAGCAAAAACCGTCAACGGCAGGTCCTTGTCGACAGCCCGAGTGGGTTCAACTGCCGAGGCACACAAGTGCAACCTCCTCTATATCGAGAATTTCGACGGAAGGCCAGCTGAGGCCATGTTGAGCGAGCTGAGCGCCGATGGGGTTTTGACGGTGGGGGAAGAGGCGAGATTCGCAGAGCTGGGCGGCATCATAGCGCTGGTCAAGCGCAACAACCGTGTGGCCTTCGTGATCAACATGGACGCGGCGTCTCGCGCCGGTCTCAAGTTCAGCTCGAAATTGCTGAGCCTGGCGACCGTCATTCAGAGATAGCGATCGGATGGCATGATGCTGCTGAGGCTGATCAGAAACCTCTCCATACGCAACAAGCTGATTCTGATCGTCATGCTGACGACGGGCGTCGTCCTCGTGCTGTCAGCGCTCGTCCTCATCAATGATCAGACGCGTTACTTTCGAAGCGCGGCCCTGTCCGAGCTCGCGACCTTGGCCAACGTCATCGGGGCCAACAGCACGGCTGCGATCGCCTTTGGCGATGCCGCTGCGGCTGAGGAGACCCTGGCAAGCCTCGCCGCCAAGCCGCAGGTTTCTGGCGCCCAAATCCATACTCGCGACAAGCAGGTATTCGCCAGCTATCCCAGGCAGTCCGCAGAGGCGGCATCAACGGAACCACGACCGCGGCGGCCGCGCGACGAGATGATCAGCGTCGACCGACCCATCCTGCACAACGGCGAACGGATCGGCACGGTCTTTGTGGAAGCGAGCTCGGAAGAGCTCGATCAGAGCATTCGCCGCTCGGAGACGTTGGTGCTGATGATCTTGGGCGCATCTCTTGTCGTTGCTTATCTTCTCTGTGTCGGCCTGCAGCGCATCATCTCGCAGCCGATTCTGTCGCTGGCGCGGACTATGTCGGCCGTCTCCCAGGAGCAAGACTATTCGGTTCGTTCGATCAAGACCTCGAACGACGAGATCGGGATCCTTGTTGACGGCTTCAATGCGATGCTGGGCCAGATCGAGACCCGCACCGATGACCTTCGTCGTACCCAGACGCTGACGCGGGATGCCATCGAAGCGCTGAACGACGGCTTTGCGCTGTTCGACGCCAAGGGCGAGCTGCTGCTCTTCAATCAGAGGTTCCGAGAGTTCTTCGCAGCGATGCTCGATCAGCTTCGGCCCGGAATGCAGTTCCACAGACTCCTGGAGGCGGCGGTGTGGCGCGACCAGTTGGGTGGAGTGCTCGAGGATGAGGAGCGAGCGATACGCCGCAGGGTGGAATGGGTGACGGCTCCTGGCGGGGCGCCTCTCATCTATCAACTTGCCGATGGGCGTTGGATCCAGAGCCGCGACTATCCGACGAGCGACGGCGGCTCGGTCTCGCTCTACAGCGACGTGACCGCGCTCAGGGCGAAGGAGCAGGAACTCGAGCTGGCGAAGGAAGGGGCAGAGGCCGCAAGCCAGGCGAAGTCCGATTTTCTCGCCAATATGAGCCACGAGATCCGAACGCCGATGAACGGCATCATCGGCATGGCCAATCTCCTGCTCGGAACCGAGCTTTCCCGCGAGCAGCAGGACTATGTGACGACGCTCAGGGAATCGGGCGCTTCGCTGCTTGCGATCATCGACGATATCCTCGATTACAGCAAGATCGAGAGTGGGCAGCTGCAGCTGGAGAACGCCGACTTCCCGCTGCATCGCATGATGGGGAGCGTCATCGATTTATTGAAGCCGACGGCAAGCCAGAAGGGCCTGCTGCTCACCCTGCATCTGGCACCCGAAGTCTCGGCTTGGGCGCATGGCGATCAATTTCGTTTGCGCCAGGTGATGGTCAACTTGATCACGAACGCCATCAAATTCACCAAGACGGGTTCCGTGCGCGTGCTCGTCACGCAGGAATCGTCGGATGCCTCGAGGGCGGTGCTGTGTTGCAAGATCGTTGACACCGGGATCGGCATATCGGCTGATGATCAAAACCGTCTCTTTCAAAGGTTCAGCCAAGTGGATGGCTCCGTCGCCCGCCGGTTCGGGGGGACCGGCCTCGGCCTCAGTATCAGCCGCCATTTGGTGGAGCTGATGGGTGGCGAGATCGGGGTGGAGAGCGAGCCCGGGTCCGGCAGCGAATTCTGGTTCAAGGTGCCCTTCGGCCATTCCAAACCGGCGGCAGAAACGCAAGCGAGCGCCTCCTTCCAGCCGGGCAAGGCTGCGACGCGCCCGATGCACATCCTCCTGGCTGAGGACAACCGCATCAATCAGAAGGTCGTAGTTCCGCTCCTCGAAAAGGCGGGCCACCGGGTCGACACCGCCGAAAACGGCCGCGACGCGGTGGAGGCTGTGCGCTTCATGCACTACGACCTCGTGCTCATGGACGTGCAGATGCCGGGAATGGATGGTTTTCAAGCCTCCAAGGCGATCCGAGACCTCGGCGGACACAAGGCGGAGGTGCCGATCATCGCCATGACCGCCAACGTGCTGCAGGGCATCGTCGAGCGTTGCTTCGCTGCCGGTATGACCGACTATCTGGCGAAGCCGGTCGCGCCGAGCGCATTGTTCGAAGCGATCGAGAGATGCGCGCGCCCGAGCGATACACCGTCCCGCCGCGGGATCGCCGCAGATGTTCTCACACGGTCTGATGACGAGACGGCCGCCGGCCCGCTTGACCTGGTCGCGATCGACCGGCTCATCGGGTATCTCACTGCGGCCCGTGTCGTCGAATTGATAGAGGATTTCGCCGATGAGATTCTCGACCGCGTCGATGCTCTTGAAAGGGCGGTCTCGGCCGGCGCGCTTGATGAGCTGCGGCGGGTGGCGCATGACCTGGCCGGAGCCTCCGCGGCGCTCGGCCTCTCCGAACTGGTAGAGAGGGGGCGCAAGATCGAGGCTGCCTGCGCGGCCGTGGAGTGGGAGCACGTGCGGGAGTTGGTTGCCGGCACATTCCCCTTGCAGTTGCGTGCAATCGCAGCGCTTGCTGACGCCCGGGCGCGCATACTCGCAACCGGGGCCACGGCCCAACCCGCGGTGGCGCGCTGAACCGCCAGAGAGGGCAGAGCTAGATTCGATAGCGACTCGTGAAGGCAAAGACGCATGGCCCGTGGTCTGATCTTGGTCGTCGAAGACGACTCATTGCAGCGGAAGCTCTATGTCGATGCCTTGACCGCCAATGGATATCAGGCGGTGAACGCGCAGACCGGTGAACGTGCCATCAGCTTGCTTGCGCATTATGTTCCGAAGCTCGTCATCCTCGATATCAATTTGCCGGGGATCGGCGGAGTCGAGGTCTGCCGACGCATCCGGGCTCAGCTTGGCTCGGCGGTTTCGGTCATCTTCTTCACCTCCAGCGACCGTCTGGCAGTCTTGCGGCAAGGCATCGAGGCGGGCGGCGACGATTTCCTCACGAAAGGCGTCGGCGTTTCCGGCATGCTGGAGCGGGTCGGCTATTGGATGCATGCGCGCGCGCGCTCCCTCGAGCCGGCGCAGCGTGACAACATACTTAAAAACGTCACTAATGCCATTGCCGCCGCCGGACCGGCCCAGGCGGCGATGAATGCGCTGCCGCCCTCGCACGATTGGCGCCAGCTCGATCCGCAGACCGATGAGAACGTGGCGACGCTGCAACGCTTCGTCGGCGAGGCGCGCACGCTTGCGCCCGGTGCATTCGGCCGCATCGTCGACCAGAAGCTATATCTCTTGGGCTACATCACCGGCGCGGTCAATCACCTGGCCAACTCGAGCCTCGTCCTAAAGATCCGGTTCCTCGACTATCTCAAGTCCACGCTCCGTGGCTCCGAGATCCTGGAGGACAATGAGATCGAACGCCTCATCGACAATTGGCACGAGCTCTACGGCCAATCCACCTTCGAGGCAGCCTGTCATCGCGGCGAAGCCGATTTCCAATCTTGGAACGCGAGCCTGCTGCCGCCCGCCGGTCTGCAGGAGTTCGCAAGCGCATCGCAACCGGAGGCCTAGCTCATTCATGTCTGGCGGAGTCCGGCGACCGAGCGCTAGTGCCATGGTCGACGGGGCTGTGCCGGCAAAAGCGAAAATTGGCTCGCCACGAGTGATGAAACTGGGAACTGGGCGGAGAACATCCCGCTCTCGACCAACAGCCTATGAACCGGATTTGAAAACACCCCATCGAGAACGGCTCAGCTTTGACGGATAGCCAATGCTCCCGCGCCATGACGGAGTCTTGCCGGGCTCGCATTCAGGTTTGTACGGGCGCGTCCAAGCGCCCGCGCCGTTCCCTTGACCGAGCCCGGCGCTGGATATACATTATTTCTGAAGTATATCTAAGGAGTCTGCGCATGCAGGTCGCGAAATGGGGCAACAGCCTCGCCGTTCGCCTTCCCGCGGCGGTCGTCGAGGTGTTGGATCTGAAAGAGGGCGACGACATCGAAATTCGCGTCGCCGATGCACGGGAATTCGTGGTCACACGTAAGCCCGGACGAGAAGACTTGTTGAAGCGTCTTCGCGCATTCCGCGGGCGACTTCCCGCCGACTTCAAGTTCGACCGGGAAGAGGCCAATGCCCGGTAATTTCTTCGACACCAACGTGTTGCTCTACGTCGCATCGGGCGATCCGGAAAAGGCGGACCGCGCCGAGAAGCTGATCGGCGACGGCGGCATGATCAGCGTCCAGGTGCTGAATGAGGTTGCCAGTGTGGCCCGTCGCAAGATGAGGATGTCCTGGGCGGAAACCCATGGGTTTCTCTCCACGATCCGCGGCCTTCTGCCGGTCCAACCGATCACCATCGAAACCCACGAGACCGGACTTGACCTCGCCGAGCGCTACGGGCTCCCGATTTACGACGCGATGATCGCCGCCTCGGCGCTGCACGGCGGTTGCGACACGCTCTGGTCGGAAGATTTTCAGGATGGGGCCGTGCTCGATAACCGGCTTCGCATCAGCAATCCGTTTCGAGCGGAGGGCTGAGCATGAAGGAGCTGACGGAGCATCCGTCGCTCTCTATCTCAAGCAATGGATCGCGACGCGACCGCAGGTTCGCTAAAGGTGGCTCCCGGGGAGGGATTCGAACCCCCGACCAAGCGGTTAACAGCCGCTTGCTCTACCGCTGAGCTACCCGGGAACAGGGCCCTTGGAATGGCCGCGGTATATATCAGCGCAACCGACGTGGCGCCAGGGATAATTCCCCGGCGCTCCCCTCAGCTTGCCGCCAAACCGGCGATCGCCTGGCGGGTGATCTGCGCCGCGCGGAACAGCACCATCTCCTTCCAATCATCGGTGTCGGGGAAGAAGGCGCGGCGGATTTGCGCCTTGATGCGCTTGGCGTCCGGCGCATGAAAGTTGCTGTGGGCGTGCAGCCAGGCGTCCTCGCGGAGCGCCTTGCGCACGAAGGTCCTGGGGAAAGTGCCGTATTCAAGTGCCACATAGGTGAAGGCGGCGTGCGGCAAGAGCCGCGTCCAGCCATGGGGGGTCAAGCCGACCTTGACCGTGGAAGACGAGGTGCCGAGCGCCGGTTCGGTCACCGACTCCCCGAACCACGCCTTGGCACGGGCGGTCCCGTCGCTGCCGGGCGGGTGGTCGCAGATGGGCTCGCCATAGCCATAAGGGCCGAGCCCGGTATGGAGGTCGATCGCCGCCACATGCTTCGCCCGGCCGAGATGCTGCTGGATGATCGCCTCGCTGGTGCGCCTCGCCCAAGTCGGCGCCTCGCCGCCGTAGAAGAGGCCGGTCTTGTGCTTGTATTGGCCCTGACCGACCGCCGCGTAATAGGCCATGTCGCCATGCTTCTCGCGCCAGGCCTGGATAGTATTCTCCGCCGTCTCGAAGGCGGGGCCGGAGAGCGACGGCGGCACCAAGGCCTGGGCGAGCTCGTCATAGCCGGGATTGGCCGGCAAAGCCTCGGCGTAGTCGACCCAGTTGCGGTTGAGATCGACATTCTCCTCGGTCGTACGCCGCAGCCAGGCAAAGCCGTGGCAGTTGACGCCATGCACCAGCAGCACCGCCATGTCCTTCTGCCGCCGTCCGTACCCGCCGGAGATGAGCCCGTCGATCTGGCAGCCCGAGCCGCAGAAGCCTTCGACGCCATGGGTGGCCGAGAGCACCACCAGCACCTTCGGCGCGTCCTCGGGGCCGAGCCAAGCCGTGTCGGTCGAGACCTCCTCGCCCCCCGGCCCCGTGTTCGGGTTGAGGTGGTGGCCGATGGTGGCACCGGCGGCCTTCGCGGCGCATAGAAACTTGTCGCGCGCTTCCCAATAGGTCGCCGAAAACTGGAACTCGAACGCCATCTTTGTCTCCGGAAGAACGTGGATCGGGAAGCCGTTAACCCAGGCGCGTCAGCTCCAGGCGCTTTTCGTCCAGGCGCGCACCGAGGCCTGGGCGCTCGGAGAGCTCGATCCAGCCGCCCTTGTGCTGGAGCGGCTCCTCCATGATGAAGTCGCGGCGCTCCAACGACCATTCCGGCGGATCGAACGGGAATTCGAGGAAGGGCGATCCGGCGATGCCGACCGCGAGATGCGCGTTGGCGAGCACGCCCAACCCATTGGTCCAGGTGTGGGGGGTGAAGAGGAGGTGATGGCTGCGGGCGAGCTCAGCCACCCGGGCAAGGCCGGTGATGCCGCCGACCAATGCCGCGTCGGGCTGCAGCACGTCGAGGCAACCGCGCTCGATCATCAGACGGAACTCGTAGAGCTCCCGCGTCATCTCGCCGCCGGCGATGCGCAGCCGGGTCGCCTGGCGGAGGGCGGCCATGCCGGCATGGTCGCCGCGGTGGAGCGGTTCCTCCATCCAATAGGCGCCGAGCTCTTCCAAGGCGCCCGCCACCTCGAGCGCGTCCTTCAGTGTCCACGGGTCGGCCACATCCCAGGGCATGCGCCAGCCTTGGTTGCAATCGACCATGAGGGCGAGCCCATCGCCCACACGTTTTCTGACCGCCGCGACCGCGGCAACGTCGTCGCGCCAGTTCGGGCGGTGGAAGCGGAGCTTGAGCGCCACGAAGCCTTGCTCCCGGTAGCGCTCGGCCGCTTCGGCGAGCTCGCCCGGATCGCGCAGCGTGCCGGACGAGGCATAGGCTCTTACCCGGTTCGAGCGGCCGCCCAGCAGCCGCCAAATCGGCTGTCCCGCGGCTTGGCCCGCCAGATCCCAGAGTGCCATGTCCACCGGCCAGCAGCGGCCGTAATGGAACTGGATGTTGTCGAGCACGCGGTAATGGCGATCGATCTCACGCGGGTCATGGCCGATGAACAGGGGTTCGTGCCCCTGAAAGCCAAGCATGCGATCGCCCGAGCCGATGCCGACAAGACCGTCGTCGGTCGTGATCCTGACCACGCTTGCGTCGAAATGCCGCCGGGGCCGGCTGTCCCAACTGGCATTGAAGGGCGGATCCAGCTCGAGGCGGTGATGGGTGATGGCGATGTCGGTTATTTTCATGGGGCGCGGGGCGCTGCCGCTCTGCTGGGTCGGTCAGTCGTCGGCGGGAGCGGCGCGCTGGACGCGCCGGCGATGGGCGAGGTGCCGGATCAGCCGAAAGCTGATGGGCACGCACAAGATCACGATCATGATGCGCGCCACATGGTGGGTGGAGACGAAGGCGGCGTCCTTGTGCAAGGCGAGCGCCACCAGGCTCATCTCGGCCAAGCCCCCCGGCGCATAGGCAAGCGTCACCTCGGCGATCGGCACGCCCGACGCCAAGGACAGGATCTCGGCCAAGACCACCGTAATCGCCAGCAGCACCACGGTGGCGCCGAGCGATTTCAGGATCACCGAGCGGATTTTTTGCCAGGGCACGCCGGAAAACCGGCATCCGACCGAGGTGCCGATCACCACCTGGGCGGTCGCCACCAGCAGCGCCGGCGGCTTGCTGGCGGAGATGCCGGCGAGATGCACGGCGGCGCTGAGTGCCAGCGGGCCCAAGAGTGTCGCGGCCGGCAGCCGGAGGCGCGCGGCGCCGATGCCGCCGACGATGCCGCAGGCGAGCAGCAGGGCGACATCGAACCAGCCGAGCGGCGCCCCGCCGATCGCCGGCAATGCCGAGGTTGAGGGGGTATAGTCGCCGAAGAAGCGGAACCAGAACGGAATCACCAGCACCACCAGCAGGACCCGGCTCGCATGGGTGAGCGCGATCAGCCGCTCATCGCCGCCATACGCCGTTCCGAACATCACCATCTCGTTGAAGCCGCCGGGGCTGGCCGCGAAGAATGCCGTCACCGGGTCATAGCCTCCGATGCGCACGAAATACATGGTGAGCAAGCCGGTGGCGATCGCGACATAGGCGAAGAGGCCGCCCAGGGTGATCAGCCACTCGCCGACATGATCGAAGATGCCTGGCATGAAGCTGCCGCCCAGCATCACGCCCAGCACCACGATCATAAAGTTGCGAAAGCTGAGCGGCAGCCTGACCGGCAATCCCATCATCGATGCCACGGTCACCACGCACATCGGGCCCAGCATCCAGGCGAGAGGAAACCGTGCCAGCGCGAAGGCGAGCCCGCCCAGCGTTCCCAAGGCGAGGGCCAGAACCAGTGGATAGGCCTCGCGGGTCAGAGCCGGCAGGCGTTGGATCAACCAAAGTCTCCTGCGACGTAGCGGCCGAGGCGAACGGCCGTCTGCCCCCGATGCAACCGGCGCGAAGGCATGATCAGCACGCAGTTATCGTAGGGGCTGAGCACCGGGCGGTCGTCGTCGCGGGCGATCTCGGTGCCGGCCTTGGCGATCACTTCCATGCCGTGAAACGCCGTGGCAAAGCGGAACGCATCGGTGGTCACGGTCACCGCCTGAGTCACCTCGATGACCCGTTGGCGCGCCGGTGCGCCGGGCTTGAGATGCTTTGCGAGGAAAGCAGCGGGCACCACATCGAGGTGCTTGAGGAACCGCAGCGTCGTCTCGATGGCGACCGCGGCCGATTCCGGCTCCCAATGCTGGCCGCACTCCACCAGAAGGGCATTGCGCGGATCGGCCTCTCTGCCGAAGAACGCATAGTCCCGGAGCCGCTTGCCGGCGGCATGACCCTCATCGCAGACGACCGTCGCCGGATAGCCCACGGCCTGGGCGAAGGCGCGACCCTTGGCCAGCGGCCCCGCCAGCATCAAAGGCGGGGTTCGATGCTGCATCGAGTGGATATCGAGCAGGTAGTCGATGCCATCGATGATCCGCCGGTATTGGCGCGCGCGCCGGAGCTCGACCGAGTTCCGGGTGCCGTCGAGGATGAGCTCCGACCAGACCCGGTTGATGTCCTCCTCCACGAAACGCGACGCGCTGGGCTTGGCCGGATCGAAGCGCTGATAGGCGGCGACGTTGAGGAATCCCAGGGTCAGCCTGCCGCGGGTCGGACGCACCGCTTCGCGCAGCAAAAGGTCGAGCGCAATCGCGCCGCACACCTCGTTGCCGTGGGTGATGGCGTTCACCATCACATGCGGACCCGGGCGGCCGCTGTCGAAGGTGCTGACATAGTCGACGCCGGTATTGCCCTGCTTGTAGGCAGAGAGGTCAGGGGCGGTGAGCTTCACGGGATATTCGTCGTCGGGCAGGGGCGCGGCCATGGGACCTTGGCATGGAGTGTCGGAGGATCGTCGCAATAGTAAATGTGATGCGGCGCCGTCACACCCGCAAAATTGCGGTCTCGGGCTTTCTGGTCTACCCCCTCCCCCGCGTCAGCGGGGGAGGGCAGGGGTGGGGGCATTCCGCAGTGATGCGCTCCAATACACCCTCGATGTTTGCCAGCACCTCATTGTTCCAAAATCTTAGTACCCGCCAACCAACTTTCTCAAGAAATGCTGTACGGGCGTTCTCTCGAGGGCCCATCGCGTGTTGACCTCCGTCGATCTCGACGACCAGACCCATCTCTAGGCACGCGAAGTCCACGATGTAGGGCGGAACTGGATGCTGCCGGCGGAATCTGAGGCCGTGCAGCTGACGGAACCTGATGCGGCGCCAAAGAACACGCTCTGCTTCGGTCGGAGTTGTCCGCAGCGTCCGCGCGCGCGTCCTGGTCCGTGCGTTGATCCTGGCCATTTCGTCGGCATCTCATCTGGCGATGACGGCGGGCCCCCACCCCGACCCTCCCCCACACACGTGGGGGAGGGTGGTTGGAGCAGGTGGATTTTGCCCGTTTCCTAGCCGCGCTTGAACTGCTTGCCCAAGGTCAGGCCCTGGCGTTGGTAGGAGGAGCCGATGCCCTGGCCGTAGAGCTTGTCCGGCTTGGCGATCAAGCGCTCATAGACCAGCCGTCCGATGATCTGGCCATCCTCAATGAGGAACGGCACCTCATGCGAGCGCACCTCGAGCACGGCGCGGGTGCCGGCGGCGCCGATCTCCGGATCGCCGAAGCCGGGATCGAAGAACCCGGCATAGTGCACCCGGAACTCGCCCACCGAAGTATCGTAGGCGAGCATCTCGGCGGCGTAGGCGGTGGGGATGGTGATGCTTTCCTTGGACGCCAAGATATAGAAGTCATGCGGGTCGAGGATGATGCCGCGGCCGGCGCGCGCCTGCATCGGCTCCCAGAAATCGAGCGGGTCGTAGAACTCGCGCTTGTCCACGTCGATGACGCCGGCATTCTTGCGGGCGCGGTAGCCGACGATCTGCGCCGGTCCGGCTCCATCGATATCGACCGAAAGGGCGATGCCGCCCTTGATGTCGGCCATGCCCATCGGCGCATCGATGAGCGGTCTTTGCTCGTGCAGCTCGCGCATGGAGCTGTCGCTGGGCGTGGGCGAGCCGCGCTTGATCCTGAGCTGCATCAGCCGCGAACCGCGCCGGACCAGGATCGGAAACGCCCGCGGGCTCACCTCGGCGTAAAGCGGCCCCTCGTAGCGCTCGCGCACGCTATCGAACTCCGTGCCGTAGTCGGTGATGAGCCGGGTGAACACATCGAGCCGGCCGGTGGAGCTCTTCGGGTTGGCGATGGCGGAGATGCGCTTGCGGAGGCTGAGATGCTCCAAAAGCGGAATGATATAGACGCAGTCCCTTTCCAGGACGGCACCGCCGGTGAGGTCGAAGCGATGCAGCTCGAGCTGGTCCAGCTTCGCTTTCACGGTGGCGGATCGGCCGGGAAGAAAGCTCGCCTTCACCCGGTAGGCCTGGGGGCCCAGCCGCAAATCCAGGCTCGCCGGCTGGATCTGCTCCTCGAGGATGGGATCGGGCGCCTGCACCAGATGATTGGCGATCGCGTGCCGGAGGCTCTGCGAGGGCAGGATGCCGGTCGTGTGCTCCGCGGCCGGCGGTTCGTCTTGAGGCGCAAACAGGGGGGCGATGGCGGGCTCGCTCATGGCCCTTGATTTAGCCCAACCGGCCGGGCGCGACACGCGCAAAGTTGCGGCCTCGACTTATCCACAGTGAGCGGCGCCAACCGTCTGCCGGGGCGACATTGCCAGCCCCCCGGAAAGGCGCTATCAGAACCGGTAAATCCGGCGGTAACGGCCGGAAACGGCAATACAATGGCAAGGGAGCGTGCCCGCACGGGCGCGCTTGCCCTTGGGAACCGGGAGCTACCATGAGGAAGCTGATTCGGGGCGCGGCGCTGGCCGTCGTCCTCTCGTTCTTCGCACCCACCATCCACGCCAGAGAGCTTGCGGTCGGGCTCGGCGCCTCGGTCACCTCGGCCGATCCGCATTTTCACGCGCTCAATCCCAACGTGGCGCTGCACGACCACATCTTCGAATACCTCATCAACCAGGATGCCGAGCAGCGGCTGGTGCCGGCGCTGGCGACGTCATGGAAGGCGATCGACGCGACGACGTGGGAGGTAAAGCTCCGCCAAGGAGTCAAGTTCCACGACGGCTCAACCTTCGATGCCGAGGATGTGCTGGCGACCTTGAAGCGCGTGCCCTGGGTTCCGAATAGCCCATCGGCCTTCACCATCTATACGAAGTCGATCGCCCAGACGATCGTCGTCGATCCCTACACCATCCGCTTCAAGACCGCTTCACCCTATCCGTTGCTGCCGAACGACCTCAGCAACTTCTTCATCATCAACCGCAAATACGTCGAAGCCTCGACCGAGGACTTCAACCGCCTCAAGGCCACCATCGGCACCGGCCCCTACAAGCTCGTTGAGTTCGTGCTCGGCGAACGCTACGTGCTCGAGCGCTTCGATGGCTACTGGGGCCCGGAGGAGCCGTGGGAGAAGGTGACCTTCCGCCAGATCAACAGCGCGCCCTCCCGCGTGGCCGCCCTGCTCGCCGGCGACGTGCAGCTGATCGAGAATGTGCCGACCGCCGATATCGAGAGCCTGAAGAAGAATCCCGACATCGTGCTCTCCCAGGGCGTGTCCAACCGGGTGATCTACTTCCATATGGATCACCAGCGCCCGACCACGCCTTTTATCACCGACAAGCAAGGCAAGCCCCTGGACAAGAATCCCTTGCAGGATCTGCGCGTGCGCCAGGCCTTGTCGAAGGCGATCAACCGCAACGGCATCGTGGCGCGCGTCATGGAAGGGGTGGCGATCCCGGCGGGACAGCTCCTGCCCGAGAGCTTCTTCGGCACCTCGCCCAACCTCAAGCCGATGGAGTTCGATCCCGAGGGGGCGAAGAAGCTTCTGGCCGAAGCCGGATACCCCAATGGCTTCCGCCTGACCTTGCACGCCTCCAACGACCGCTACATCAACGATAGCCGCATCGTGCAGACGGTGGCGCAGATGTACAGCCGTATCGGCATCGACGCCCAGGTCGAGGTCATGCCGTGGGCGACCTATGCCACCCGCGCCACCAACCGGGAATTCTCGGTGTTCCTGGTCGGCTGGGGCTCGGGTACCGGCGAGACCTCGGGCTCGCTGCGGGCGCTCTTGGCTTGCTGGGACCCGGCGCGCGGCATGGGTACGGCCAATCGCGGCCGCTATTGCAGCAAGGAGATGGACGGTCTTCTGGCGGACGCGCTCAGCACCATCGACGAGAAGAAGCGGGCGCAGATCTTGGCCAAAGCGTCCGAGATCGCCATGAACGACGTCGGCATCATCCCGCTGCATTACGAGGTCACGACCTGGGCCACCCGCAAGGGCCTCAAATACAATGCGCGGGTCGGCCAGGAGACCCTCGCCATGGAAGTCCGGCCGACGAAGTGATCGTCGGGCGACCGCAGAAGTGCCCCCACCCTCCCGCTTCCGCGGGTCCCTCCCTCCCCCGCCATATGGCGGGGGAGGGCTGGGGTGGGGGCTCGGCCGCAATTAGATACCAGTCATGACCGTCTTCGTCATCCGGCGGCTGATGCAGAGCGTGGTCGTTCTGTTCATCATGTCGGTGGTGGTCTTCGTCGGCGTGTTCGCCATCGGCAATCCCGTCGATATCCTGATCTCGCCGCAAGCCGATCAGCTCGACCGCGAGCGGGCAATCCATGAGTTGGGCCTCGATCTGCCGCTCTGGGAGCAGTACCTGGTCTTTCTCTGGAACGCGCTCCACGGCAATCTCGGCCGCTCCTTTGCCATGAGCGAGCCGGCGCTCCGGCTCATCGTCGAGCGCCTGCCGGCGAGCCTGGAGCTGGCCTTGACCGCTTTTCTCCTGTCGCTCGTCGTGGGATTGCCCTTGGGCCTGTGGGCGGGTCTCAGGCCCAAGGCGGTCTCGTCGAAGACCATCATGGCCGGCTCGATCCTGGGCTTCAGCCTGCCAACCTTCTGGCAGGGCCTGGTGCTCATCATGGTGTTTGCGGTGATGCTGGGCTGGCTGCCCTCGACCGGCCGCGGCGAAGCGGTGGTCGTGCTCGGCATCCGCTCGAGCCTGTTCACGCTTGACGGCTGGTCGCACCTGGTCCTGCCGGCGCTCAATCTGGCGCTGGCCAACACCGCCTTGATCATCCGCTTGACCCGGGCGGGCGTGCGCGAGGCCGTCCACCAGGACTATGTGCGCTTCGCTCGCGCCAAAGGCTTGCAACCCAGCCGGATCGTCTTCGTGCATGTGCTGAGAAATATCCTGATTCCGCTGGTGACCGTGCTCGGGCTCGAGCTCGGCGGGCTCATTGCCTTCGGCGTGGTGACGGAGACCATCTTCGCCTGGCCCGGCATGGGCAAGCTGCTCATCGATTCGATCTACCGCCTCGATCGGCCGGTGGTCGTGGCGTATCTCATGATGATCGTGTTCCTGTTCATCATCATCAATCTCGCGGTCGACATCCTTTATTCGATCATCGATCCAAGGGTGCGGCTGACGGACGTGAAATCGTGAGCGCACTCGGCGACGATCTGGCTGCGAGCGAAGGTCCCGGCATGGTGGAGACGCCGTTTCGGCGCTTCCTTTCCGAATTCCTCGAGAGCCCGGTCGCCGTCGGCGCGCTCATCGTGCTGGCCCTTCTCATCGCCGCCGCCTTCACCAGCCCCTGGATCGCGCCGCAGAACCCCTACGATCTAACCAAGCTCGACATCTTGGACAGCCGGTTGCCGCCGGGCTCGGTCGGCGCCGACGGCCTCAGCTACATCCTCGGCACCGACGGCCAGGGCCGCGACATGCTGAGCGCCATTCTCTACGGGCTCCGCATCAGCCTTTCGGTCGGCGTCATGTCGGGCCTGGCGGCTCTCGTCCTCGGCATGTCGGTGGGCCTGGCCGCTGCCTATTTCGGCGGCCGCGTCGACACGCTGGTCATGCGCGCGGTCGATCTGCAGCTGAGCTTTCCGGCGATCCTGATCGCGCTCATCCTGGTGGCCGTGCTCGGCAGCGGCACCGAGAAGATCATTTTGGCGCTCATCATCGTGCAATGGTCCTACTATGCCCGCACCGTGCGAGGCACCGCCTTGGTCGAGCGCCGCCGGGAATACATCGAGGCGGCGCATTGCTTGGCGCTGTCCAAGCCGCGCATCATCTTCCGCCACTTGCTGCCCAACTGCCTGCCGCCCTTGATCGTGGTCGGCACCGTCAATGTCGCCGGTGCGATCGCGCTGGAGGCGACCTTGTCCTTCCTCGGCATCGGCCTCCCCATCACCGAGCCGTCCTTGGGCCTGCTCATCGCCAATGGCTTCGAATATCTGCTCAGCGGCACCTATTGGATCAGCTTCTTTCCCGGCATCGCCTTGGTCATGACCATCGTCTCGATCAATCTCGTGGCCGATCACCTCCGCGACATCCTCAATCCCAGGCTGAAGCGATGAGTGCGGCCACGCTGGTGGTGGAAGGCCTGAAGACGCATTTCTTCACCCGGGCGGGCGTGGTGAAGGCCGTCGACGACGTGTCGTTCGCGGTCGACGCGGGCCGCATCTTGGGTCTGGTGGGCGAGTCCGGCTCCGGCAAGACCGTGACCGGCTTCTCCATCCTCGGCCTGGTGGATCCGCCGGGGCGCATCGTCGCCGGCCAAGTCCGTTTCAAGGGCGAAGAACTCGTCGGCTTGCCGGAGGAGCGCCTGCGCCGGCTCCGCGGCAATCGCATCGCCATGATCTTCCAAGATCCGATGATGACCTTGAACCCGGTGCTGCGCATCGACACGCAGATGATCGAGGCGGTCACGGCGCATGAGACGGTGAGCGACAAGGCGGCGCGCGCCCGGGCTCTCGACGTTCTGGCGCGGGTCGGCATTCCCGCACCCGAGCAGCGCCTTGCCGCCTATCCTCACCAATTTTCCGGCGGCATGCGCCAGCGCGTGGCGATCGCCATCGCCCTCATCAACGGGCCCGACCTCATCATCGCCGACGAGCCGACGACCGCGCTTGACGTCACCATCCAGGGACAGATCCTCTACGAGGTGCAGAAGCTCGCCCGGGAAACCGGCACGGCGTTGGTGTGGATCACCCACGACCTCTCCGTCGTCGCCGGTCTCGCCGATGAAGTCTCGGTCATGTATGCCGGGCGCATCGTCGAGCGCGGCAGCGTGGATGAGATCCTGGACCGGCCGCTGCATCCCTATACGCGCGGGCTCATCGACAGCGTGCCCAGCCGCAACCGCCGCGGCGAGCCCTTGCGGCAGATCCCGGGGATGACCCCGTCCCTGCTCAACCTCGAGCCGGGCTGTGCCTTCCGGACACGCTGCGCGCGCGCGGATGCGGCTTGCCTCATTGAGCCGCCGGAGAGCGAGGTCGCGGCCGGAAGGCAATTCCGCTGCTTCCACCCCCACCGCGAGGCGGCGCTGACGTGAGCCCGCCGCTGATCGAGCTGGCCCAGATCAGCAAGCGCTTCGTGCGCCCGCTCGACGCGGCGGCGAAGCTCGCCCGCAGGTTGGGCGCCGAGGTCAGAGAAGAAGTCGTACATGCGGTCGACGGTGTCGACCTCGCGGTGATGGAAGGCGAGGTCGTCGGCCTCGTGGGCGAGTCCGGTTGCGGCAAGTCGACCTTGGGCCGCATCGCCGCCGGCATCTTGGCGCAGAGCGAAGGGATTGTTCGCTATCGCGGCGTCGACGTGGCGGGCCTCAAAGGGGCGGAGGCGAAACGCGCCACGCTCGCCGCGCAAATGATCTTCCAAGACCCCTTCGCCTCGCTCAACCCGAGAATGCGGGTGAGCGCCATCGTCGGCGAGGCGCCGCTGGTGCACGGCATCGCCGCCAGGCACGAGATCGACTCCTATGTCGATGACGTCATGCGCCGGGTCGGCCTCGATCCAGCCTATAAGCGCCGCTACCCGCATCAATTCTCCGGCGGCCAGCGCCAGCGCATCGGCGTTGCCCGGGCGCTTGCGGTCAAGCCGGAGTTTCTGGTCTGCGACGAGGCGGTGGCCGCACTCGACGTCTCGATCCAGGCGCAGGTCCTGAACCTGTTCATGCAGCTCCGGCGCGAGCTCGACCTGACCTATCTCTTCATCAGCCATGATCTGGGCGTGGTCGAGCATCTGAGCGACCGGGTGGTGATCATGTATTTGGGCCGCATCGTCGAAAGCGGGCCCGCCGAGGCGCTGTTCAAGGATCCGAACCACCCCTATACCGTGGCGCTCTTGGCGGAAGTGCCGCGGCTGGGGGCAAGGCGCCGCCACTTCGTGCCGGTCAAGGGCGAGATTCCTTCGCCCCTCGATCCGCCGCCCGGCTGCCACTTCCACCCGCGTTGCCCGCACGCGATGGAGCGCTGCCGCGTCGAGGTTCCGACGCTGATAGCAATCGCCCCCGGACGGCTATCGGCCTGCCATCTCAATGATGGATGAGGGTTCTGGGGGCCCGAAGTCACGAAGCCGCGATGCGACGGACAGCCTGACTTGTCTATCGCGGAACGACTCCTCGCACGGCCCAGGCACTTGCCGCATAGGAACGCGGGCCATCGGCTTCGCCATCCAGATAGGCGCGTCGCACATGTTCCTTCAGAGTCACCCTCGGCTCCGTGTCGAGGCCCGCAACGTACTCTGCTGCAGGGCCTTGGCCGCCGACATAGGGACCCCAGTAGTCCTCGAAACAGGAGAACTCCATTCTGATGCTCAGCAATGTCTGACTGATCTCCTGTAATCCCGCTCTGCTCCACGCGGCTTCAAGTTCGCCCGGACGGGACATCGGACGCGTGCATTGGCGCGCACGAAACGCATCCGCTCGCGCATCGATCGCGGCGGCGGTGTCAGAGAACATTCGATGCGCCACCACGCCACCTCTGGCATCCCAGACGGCGGCGGCTACGATTGCGCCTGGGCGACCCACACGCCGCATTTCCGAAATTGCACGATCCGTCTGCGGAACGAAGTGCAGCATCAGGAGCGAGAGCACACGATCGAAGCTCGCCTCGGGAAACGGCAATGCGCATGCGTCCCCAACCTGAAAGTCGACCCGGGTATCGGTATTTTGTCGACGCGCATACTCGACATAGACCGGAGAAAAATCGACCCCACGGATTTGTCTAGCGGTCGTTCTTTGCGCCAGCGTTCGTGCGAGGCTTCCCGTGCCGCAGCCAAGATCGAGAACCACATCGCCGACGGCGACATCGGCGAATTCAACGAAGCGCTCCGCCAGTCGGCGACTCCAGCGACCCATCTGCAGCTCATAGGCGTCGCCATCCGTGGCCTTAAACTCCGAGGATTGCATTGCTTGCCCCCGAGAACCTATTCCTCTTCCGCCGGTATATTGCTGGCAGGATCACGTCAGCTCTTCACCTTCTCATTTATCGGATCGTAGAGCGGGCGGAGGTGGAGCGTCGCCGGCACGCGGCTGGTGGCGACTTCGAGCTCGTAGTGTCCACCGGCGAGATAGGCATCGTCGACTCCCGCCTGATTGCGCACATAGCCCAGGCCGATGCCGCAGCCCAGCGTATAGCCCCAGCCGCCGCTGGTGAGCCAGCCGACCCGCTCATCGTCGCGGTAGATCGTCTCGCGTCCGAGGAGGACGATGTCCGGGTCGGCGACGGTGAAGGTGGCGAGGCGTTTCTTGAGCGGCTTCCCGCGCGCAGCCTCGATCGCCGCCCGCCCGAGATAGTCGGTGTTGCCGCGCTTCAAGGCCCAGCCGAGGCCGGCTTCGATGGGCGTGTGGTCCGGTCCGATGTCGCTGCCCCAGGCGCGATAGCCCTTTTCCAGGCGCAAGGACTCGATGGCGCGATAGCCGGCGTTGGCGAGGCCATGCCGGGCGCCGGCTTCGACCAAGGCGTCGTAGATTGCGAGCGCGCTTCCGACGGGAATGTGCAGCTCCCAGCCGAGCTCGCCCACATAGGTGACGCGAAGCGCACGCAGGCTGATTCCGCCAACGCTGATCCGACGCCAGGTGCCGAAGGGAAACGCGGCATTCGAGAGCTCGCCCTCGGCCACCGCAGCGAGAATGTCGCGGGCGCTAGGGCCCATGAGCGCCAGCACGGCGAAGGCGGTGGTGACATCGCTGAGGCGCGCATCCAGGCCCGGCTTGATGCCGCGTCGGATCCAATGGAAGTCGTGGATGGCGAAGCCGGTGCCGGTCACGATGTAGAACCGGTCCGGCGCCAGCCTTGCCACCGTCAGATCGCATTCGATGCCGCCGCGGGAATTGAGGAGCTGAGTATAGGTGAGCTTGCCCGGCGGCTTGGCCACATCGTTGGCTGAGATCCAGCCGAGTGCCGCCTCGGCATCGGGGCCCGAGAGTTCGAATTTTGCAAACGAGCTCTGATCGAAGAGGGCGGCCCGCTCGCGGCAGGCCCGATGCTCCTCCCCGACATGGGGGAACCAGTTCTGCCTTCCATAGGAATAGATGTCGCGGGGCAGGATTCCCGGCGGGGCAAACCAGTTCGGCCGCTCCCATCCGAGCTTCTCGCCGAATGAGGCGCCGGCCTCCTTGAGGCGGAGATAGAGGGGCGAGGTGCGCGTCGGCCGCGCGCTGCCGTTCTCTTCGAAGGGCCAGGCCATGGTGTAGTGCTTGGCATAGGCTTCGTGAGTGCGTTTTCTGACCCAGCCGAGGTCGCGCTGCGGCGGGCCGAAGCGCCTGATGTCGACGGGCCAGAGATCGAAGGGCGGCTCGCCGCCGGCGATCCATTCGGCCAAGGCGCGCCCCGCACCCCCGGCCGACGCAATGCCGAAGGCATTGAATCCGGCGCCGACGAAGAATCCGTCGAGCTCCGGCGCCTCGCCCAGGATGAAGTTGCCGTCGGGGGTGAAGCTCTCGGGCCCGTTGATCAGCTGCTTGATGCCGGCTTCAGCCAGCGCGGGAACGCGGGCGAGCGCCGCCTCCATCATCGGCTCGAAGTGATCCCAATCGGGATTGAGGAGGGTAAAATGGAAGCCCTCGGGAATCCCGGTCTCCGCCCATCCCAGGGGATTGGGCTCATAGCCGCCCATGACCAGCCCGCCGACCTCTTCCTTGAAGTAGATGAGCCGATCCGGATCGCGGAGCGTCGGCAGGTTCCGGGGCACGCCCATGGGCTCGGTCACCACATATTGGTGCTGGATGGAGACGAGCGGCACCGAGACGCCCGCCAAGGCGCCGAGCTCGCGCGCCCATTGACCGGCACAGTTGACGACCACGTCCGCCGCGATCGTGCCGTGAGCTGTCGCCACGCCGGCCGCGCGTCCGTTCTCGATCTGGATGCCCGTGACCGGGCAATCCTCGACGATCCTGACGCCGGCTTGGCGCGCGCCCTTGGCGAGGGCTTGGGCGATGTCGGCGGGGTTTGCCTGCCCATCGGTCGGCAGGAAGGCCGCACCCACGAGATCGTCGATGTGCATCGGCGGCCAGAGCGTCTTTGCCTCGCTCGGTGACAGGAGATGCATCTCCAGGCCGAAGCTTCTGGCTGTGGTTGCTTGACGCTTGATCTCGGTCAGGCGCTCGGCGTTGCAGGCAAGCCTGAGGCCGCCATTGCGCTTCCATCCCGTCGCCTGTCCGGTCTCCGCCTCCAATCGGTCGTAAAGCTCGACGCTGTATTTGAGGAGCTGGGTGATGCTGGCGGAGCTGCGGAGCTGTCCCACCAGGCCGGCTGCGTGGAAGGTCGAGCCGCTGGTGAGCTTGGCGCGTTCCAAGAGCAGGATGTCGCGCCATCCCAGGCGGGCCAGGTGGTAGGCCACGCTGCAGCCGATGATGCCGCCGCCGACGATGATGCAGCGCGCGGCAGCCGGCAGGCCCGAAGCCGGATCAGCCGCCATCGAACTCTCTCCATGCCGCATCGAAGCGTTCGAGGTTTTGCTTGGTGTAGAGGGCGTAGTCGAAGGCGAGGGTGGAATGCAGCTCCGAGACCATGCTCCACATCGCTTCACGCAAGAGCGAGGCGCAGCGCATCGCCGCCGCACTGCGGGCGAGCCCGGGCTGCAGCGGCTTGTCGAAATACGCCTCCAGCAGACGATCGCGCTCACGGCTCGTAAATTCGTTGTTGGTGGCAAGTCCGCCCAAATCGAAGAGCGGGCTGTTGTAGCCCGCATATTCCCAATCGATGAGCCAAAGACGCTTGCCGTCGTCGATGATGTTGGCGGCGAGGAGGTCGTTGTGGGCAAAGACCACGTCGATGGGGCCGGTCGCCGTTTCCAGCGCCTCGGCGATGCGAGACAGCTCGGGCACGAGCGATCGGTACGGTGAATCGGCCGCCGCGAGCCGGGCCGCATAGTCGCGGATGGCGTGGTAGACCCAGAAGAACGGCGCCGGTCCGCGCAGATGGCGTGGAATCTCCCGGTGGCAGCGATGCAGCAACGCAACCAGGCGCCGCAGCATCGCCTCGGCCCTCACATCCGCCGGTGTCAGCGTGCGTCCCTCGATGAAGCGAAGCACCAGCGCGCCGGCTTCGGCGTGGACGAGCTCGGGTGCCAGCCCGGCTGCATGCGCTGCGCGATGGCATTGCACCTCGCGGTGACGGGACACGCCGTGCTCCGGGCGATCCGCGCCGGTCCCTGCCAATGCGGCCCTAGTGTCCCGCCCCTGAAATTCGTCCGCGAATTTCAGGGATGAGCGGGCCACTAATCTATTGACTAGTGTGATTCAGATTCCGAAGTTCGCCGACGAACTTCGGAACCATCACACTAGCGGCCGCTGGCTAGATTAGCGATTGAGGCAAAGCGCGGCTATGCGCGCCTGCCAACTGACTGCGAGACCGAGGGCAGGCGCGTCACAGTGCGTTGGCGATGATGTGCTCGTCCGATGGGTCGAGCGCGTTGCCGTCCTCATCGACCGGGCAGTGGCGTCCGGCGACCAAGGCTCTGACCTCGACCGCGCCGCGATAGGCATGTGCCAGCCGATCGATCCAGCGGGTAAGGTCGGTGTAGCTGGTGAAGCTCACCAGCGAGTTGTCGAGGCCGGCGACGGGCTGTCGCTGATCGGCGGGGAGGCAGACTTCATAGTGATCGATGCGCATCAATTCCATCCCGAGGCCTATGGGGCTCCGCCGGGAGCGAAGCTACCGGCCAAGGGTTAACAACTGGTTATTTAGTGGTCTTGCCGGCACCCGGCGGGCCCGCTCCGGGGCTCTCGGATGCGCTCGCCGAGGGAATGCTCCGCTGATGCTCCCGAGGTCATGAGAAGTTAAATATCACAAGAGGTTGCAAGCCAAAGCGGCAACCCGGAAAGGTTGCGCGACCCGGACATTTGACGCCGTGCACGCGAAGATGGTCAAGCCGAGGCGCTTGGTCTATCAATAGCCGCAAGTCGGCCGGCGCGAGCTTGCGTGGGCCGCGAATCAGACCAAAGGGAGAGCAATCTTGAATAAGAAACTCGCCACGCTCGCGGCGGGCACGGTCCTATCGGTGCTGGTTGCCGCCGGCACCGGTGCCGACGCCAAGACTCTGGTGTTCTGCTCGGAAGGCAGCCCGGAGAATTTCAACCCCCAGATCAACACCACCGGTACCTCGTTCGATGCCGCGTTCCCGGCCTACAATCGGCTGGTGGAGTTCGAGCGCGGCTCGACCAAGGTCATCCCGGGCCTGGCCGAGTCCTGGAGCGCCTCGGAGGACGGCAAGACCTTCACCTTCAAGCTGCGCAAGGGCGTGAAGTTCCATTCGACCAACAGCTTCAAGCCGACGCGCGACTTCAACGCCGACGACGTGCTGTTCTCCTTCAACCGCCAGTGGAAGGATGACCACCCGTATCACAAGGTCTCGGGCGGCAGTTACGACTACTTCGGCGACATGGACATGCCGAAGC
This sequence comes from Pseudomonadota bacterium, assembly GCA_016195085.1. Lineage (NCBI taxonomy): Bacteria > Pseudomonadati > Pseudomonadota > Pseudomonadota bacterium. The sequence continues at coordinate 257,078 of JACQAG010000022.1, forward strand.
TGCTGAAGGCGATCACCAAGGTCGACGACTACACGGTCAAGATCGAGCTCAACGATCCCGAAGCGCCGTTCATCTCCAACCTCGCCATGGATTTCGCCGCGATCCTGTCGGCGGAGTATGGCGACGTGATGCTGAAGGCGGGCACGCCGGAGAAGATGGACCAGGAGCCGGTCGGCACCGGGCCGTTCGTCTTCGTGCAGTACCAAAAGGACTCGCAGATCCGCTACCGCGCCAACGAGCAGTATTTCGGCGGCAAGCCCAAGCTGGATCAGCTCGTCTACTCGATCACCAAGGACGCGGCCGTTCGCTATGCCAAGCTCAAGGCCGGCGAATGCCACCTCATGCCCTATCCGAATCCTGCCGATCTGCCGAAGATGCGCGAGGACAAGGACCTCACGCTCATGTCCCAGGAAGGCCTCAACATCGGCTATCTCGCCTTCAACACCCAGAAGAAGCCCTTCGACGACAAGCGCGTGCGCCAGGCCCTCAACATGGCGATCGACAAGAAGGCGATCATCGATGCGGTCTACCAGGGTGCCGGCGTCGGCGCCGTCAACCCGATCCCGCCGACCATGTGGTCCTACAACAAGGACGTGAAGGATTATGCCTTCGACCAGGCGAAGGCGAAGCAGCTCCTGGCCGAGGCCGGCTATGCCAACGGCTTCGAAACCGATCTCTGGGCGATGCCGGTGCAACGGCCCTATAACCCGAACGCGCAGCGGATCGGCGAGATGATGCAGGCGGACCTCGCCAAGGTCGGGATCAAGGCGAAGATCGTCAGCTTCGAGTGGGGCGAGTACCGCAAGCGCGCGGCCGCCGGCGAGCATCAGATGGCCCAGCTCGGCTGGACCGGGGACAATGGCGATCCCGACAACTTCCTCTATGTGCTGCTTGGTTGCCCCGGCGCCCGCGTGGGCGGCTCGAACATCGCCAAGTGGTGCAACAAGCCCTTCGACGATCTCTTGATCGCGGCCAAGCGCACCAACAGCATCACCGAGCGCACCAAGCTCTATGAGCAGGCGCAGGTGATCTTCAAGGAAGAGGCGCCCTGGTTCACCATCGCGCATTCCGTCGTCTACAAGCCGATGCGCAAGGAAGTCATCGACTTCCGCTTGAGCCCCTTCGGGCGCCATCAGTTCGACGGCGTCGATCTGAAGGAGTAGCAGCTTCCAGCGTCGAGGCGGCCGGCGGACGGGATTGACCCGTCCGCCGGCGTCCTTGCCGATTTGCGAGAATGCTCAGGTTCGTCCTTACCCGCGTCAGCCTGGTGATCCCGACCTTCTTCGGCATCACGCTTCTCAGCTTCATGCTCATCCATCTGGTGCCCGGCGACCCGATCGAGGTGCGCATGGGCGAGCGCGGCATCCTGCCCGAGCGTCTGGCGATGCTGCGGGCGGAGATGGGGCTCGACCAGCCCCTGTGGTGGCAGTTCCTCGTCTATCTGGGCGACCTCGCCCATGGCGACCTCGGCATCTCGATCATCACCAAGAAACCGGTCCTGACCGAGTTCGTTACGCTGTTTCCCGCCACCCTCGAGCTCGCCACGGCGGCGATGCTCTTCGCCCTCTTGTTTGGCCTGCCGGCCGGGATCGTCGCCGCGGTCAAGCGCGGCTCCATCTTCGACCACGGCCTCATGGGCGTGTCGCTCACCGGCTATTCCATGCCGATCTTCTGGTGGGGGCTTCTGCTCATTCTCCTGTTCTCGGTACAGCTCGGCTGGACCCCGGTCTCCGGCCGCATCGCGGCCTTGTTCTTCATCGAGCCGCGATCCGGATTCATGCTGATCGATACCCTCTTCTCGACCGAGAAGGGCTCCTTCGTCTCGGCTTTGCGCTATTTGACTTTGCCGATGATCGTGCTCGGCACCATTCCCTTGGCGGTGATCGCCCGTATGACCCGCTCCTCCATGCTGGAGGTTCTGCATGAGGACTACATCCGCACGGCGCGCGCCAAGGGCCTGGGCGTGGCCCGCGTCATCGGCATGCATGCGCTCCGCAATGCGCTGATTCCCGTCGTCACCGTCATCGGCCTGCAGGTGGGCTCGCTCATGGGCGGCGCCATCCTGACCGAGACGATCTTCTCCTGGCCCGGTATCGGCAGCTGGCTCATCGAGTCGATCAACCGGCGCGACTATCCCGTGCTGCAGGGTGGCGTGCTCTTGGTGGCGAGCCTGGTAATGGCGGTCAATCTCGCGGTCGATCTGCTCTACGGCGTGCTCAATCCCAGGATCCGGCACTGATGGTCGGCGTTCCCGCCGATCCTCCGCGGGCGGCATCCGCCATTAGTGAGCCGCCCGGCCCGCTGAAGGAGCTTTGGCTCTCCTTCTCGGAGAACAAGGGTGCGGTCGCCGGTCTCGTCGTCATCGTCTGCCTTGCCCTCATCGCCATCTTCGCCGACGCGCTCTCACCGTTGTCGCCGATCGAGCAATTCCGCGACTTCCGCCTGCTGCCGCCCTTCTGGCAGCAGGGCGGCAGCATGGCTTATCCGTTGGGCACCGACGATATCGGCCGCGACATCTTCTCCCGGCTCATCCACGGCGCACGCCTGTCGCTGCTGATCGGTCTCATCGTGGTCACCTTGTCGCTCTTCACCGGCACGGTGCTGGGCCTCATCGCCTCCTTCACCGGCGGGGCGGTCGAGATCCTGATCATGCGCTTCATGGACATCATGCTGGCGCTGCCGGGCCTGCTGCTGGCGATCGTCATCGTCGCCATCCTCGGCCCCGGCCTCTTCAATGCCATGCTCGCGGTCTCGATCGTGACGCTACCGCATTTCACCCGTCTCGCCCGCGCCGCGGCCTTGAGCGAGCTCACCCGCGAATATGTGGCATCATCGCGATTGGCCGGCGCCGGCCCCCTCCGGCTCATGTTCCAGACCGTGCTGCCCAATTGCATGGCGCCCCTGATCGTGCAGGCGACGTTGGGGTTCTCGAACGCCATCATCGATGCGGCGGCCTTGGGCTTTCTCGGCCTCGGCGCTCAGCCGCCGACTCCTGAATGGGGCACCATGCTCGCGGGCTCGCTGCAATACGTGCAGCGGGCCTGGTGGGTGGTGACCATACCCGGCCTGGCGATCCTGGTGACCGTGCTCTCTTTTAATCTCATGGGCGACGGTTTGCGCGACGCCCTCGATCCAAAATTGAAACGCTGATGTCCCTCCTCGAAATCCGCGGGTTGACGGTCGAGTTCGTGACCTCGCGCGGCCTCTTCCGCGCGGTCGACGGGGTCGATCTCGACGTGGCCGAGGGCGAGGTTCTGGGCGTGGTCGGCGAATCCGGCTCCGGCAAGAGCGTGTCCATGCTGGCGGTCATGGGCCTGCTCGCGGCCAACGCGCGGGTCTCGGCCGAGCGTCTTGCCTTCGACGGCCGCGATCTCCTCGGCCTGTCGGCTTCCGAGCGGCGCGCCATCGTCGGCAAGGACATGGCGATGATCTTCCAGGAGCCGACTACCAGCCTCAACCCGTGCTTCACCATCGGCTTCCAGATCATGGAAAGCCTCAAGGTGCATGAGGGCGGTACCGGCAGGAGCCGCCGCGAGCGCGCGATCGAGCTCCTGACCCAGGTCGGCATCCCCGATCCGGGCTCGCGGCTCGGCTCATTCCCGCACCAGCTCTCCGGCGGCATGAATCAGCGTGCTATGATCGCCATGGCGATCGCCTGCAATCCCAGGCTGCTGATCGCAGACGAGCCGACCACCGCGCTGGACGTGACGATCCAGGCGCAGATCCTGGATCTCCTGGTCTCGCTGCAGAGCCGCTACGGCATGGCCATGGTCCTGATCACCCACGACATGGCGGTGGTCGCCGAGACCGCCCAGCGCGTGCAGGTCATGTATGCGGGCCAGCTGGTGGAGCAGCGGCCGGTCGAAGCCTTGTTCCAGGCGCCGCGTCATCCCTATACCGCAGCCTTGCTGGACTCGCTCCCCGACCGCACGCCGAGGCGCACGCGGCTGCCGACCATCTCCGGTCTCGTGCCGGGGATCGGCGACCGGCCGGAAGGATGCCTCTTTAACCCGCGCTGCCGCTTCGTCTTCGATCGCTGCTTGAGCGAGCCGCCGGCGCTCACCGCCGACGGCAATGGCCGCGTGCGCTGCCATGCGCCGATACGAGCCGGCGACAGGAGCGCCCCATGACCGTGGTCATGGAGGCCCGCGACATTCGCCGCCACTACAGCCTCGGCCGCGGGCCGTTCATGCCGAGGCATACGGTGAAGGCGGTGGACGGCGTCTCATTCAGCCTGGAAGCGGGCAAGACCCTTGCCGTCGTCGGCGAGTCCGGCTGCGGCAAATCCTCGCTGGCACGCGTGCTCGCCATGCTGGAGCCGCCGACCGCGGGGGCGCTGCTGATCGACGGGAGGCCGACCCACGACATCAGCCGCGCCCGGCAATCGGAGTTGCGTCGCGCCGTGCAAATGGTGTTTCAGAACCCCTATGGCTCCTTGAATCCGCGCAGCACCGTCGGTCGCATCCTGGAAGAGCCGCTCACCATCAACACGGCGCTCTCCGCCGGCGAGCGCAAGACGGCCGGGCGCGACATGCTGGCCAAGGTCGGCTTGCGGCCTGACCAGTATGGCCGCTACCCGCATATGTTCTCCGGCGGCCAGCGCCAGCGCATCGCCATTGCCCGCGCTCTCATGCTGAGGCCGAGGGTGGTGATCGCCGATGAGCCGGTGTCCGCCTTGGACGTGTCCATCCAGGGGCAGATCTTGAACCTGCTCATGGATCTGCAGGACGAGTTCAAGCTCGCCTATCTCTTCGTCTCCCACGATCTGGGCGTGGTCCACCACCTCGCCGACGAGGTCATGGTCATGTATCTCGGCCGGCCGGTGGAGCATGGTCCTGTCGAGCGAGTCTTCGAGTCCCCGCGCCACCCCTATACCCGCGCCTTGCTGATGAGCCGGCCCAAGGTCAAGGTCGGCGGCCGCGGCGAGCGCCAAGTGCTGACGGGCGAGCTGCCGTCGCCCTTGAACCCGCCGCCGGGCTGCGCCTTCCACAAGCGCTGCCCCCATGCCACGGAACGCTGCACGGTGGAACGTCCGGAGCCGCGCCTGGTCGCGGGCCGCAGCGTCTCCTGCCACCATGCCGAGGTCTTGCCGGAAGCGGCGGCTTGAGCGCGGCGACGGTGGTGATCTAGGGTCAATTGCTGAGAGGTAGACGAGTCATGGTGGCGAGGCGCGAGACGGCATCCAATCTGCCCAAGGTCGATGCAGAGGAGATCCTGGAAGGCATCCGCCTGTGGGTCGACATCGAGAGCCCGAGCCATGATGCCGCGGCCGTCAACCGGATGGTCGACAAGGTCGAGGGCGAGCTGGCGCCGCTTGGCGCCGGCATCGAGCGCGTGCCGGGGCGCGACGGCTTCGGCGATGTGTTGATGGCGCGGACACCTTGGGGCGGCGACGGGCCGGGAATCCTGGTGCTGAGCCATCTCGACACCGTGCATCCCATCGGCTTCAAGGAAAAGACGCTCCCCTTCCGCCGCGACGGCGACAAGGTCTACGGACCCGGCATCTACGACATGAAGGCGGGCGCGCATCTCGCCTTCTATGCCTACCGTCACCTCGTGCGCAGCGGCAAGGAAAGCCCGCTGCCGATCACCTTTCTCTATGTGCCGGAGGAGGAGGTCGGCAGCCCCACCAGCCGCGCCATCATCGAGGCCGAGGCGAAGAAGAACAAATACGTTCTGGTGACCGAGCCGGCCCGCGACGGCGGCAAGATCGTCACCTCGCGCAAGGGCGTGGGGCGTTTCGTGCTCGCGATCGAAGGCCGTCCTGCCCATGCCGGAGCCCGCCATCAAGACGGAAGGAGCGCCATCAAGGAGATGGCACGGCTCATCCTCGCGATCGAAGGCATGACCGACTATGAGCGCGGGATCACCACCAATGTCGGATTGGTCGAGGGCGGTACCGGCGTCAACGTCGTGCCGCAATTCTGCACGGCCGAGATCGATCTCCGCGTGCCCGACGCCGCCATCGGCGAAGAGATGGTGGCGAAGCTCCATGGGCTTGGCGCCAGCGATCCGCAGCTCAAGGTCAAGGTCACCGGCGGGATGAACCGGCCGCCCTACCGCAAGGACGAAAAGATCCAGGCGCTGTTCGACCATGCCAAGGAGGTCTGCGCCGGGATCGGCTTCGATCTGGAGGACGTGAAGCTGACCGGCGGCGGCAGCGACGGAAACTTCACCGCGGCCCTCGGCATCCCCACCCTCGACGGGCTCGGTGCCGACGGCTATGGCGCGCATACCGATTACGAGCACATCTTCTATTCCTCGCTCGAGCCCAGGGCGAAAATGTGGATCCGCCTGTTCGAGACGCTGCGGTGACAGAGGTCAGGTTTCAGGTGTCAGTGATCAAATTCCCGATACGCCTGAAACCTGACACCTGAAACCTGACACCTGATGACTGGCTCCCGTCTTCCAACCGAGCTCTGGGTCATGGCCCATGTCCGCCGTCTGATCGGCGAGGGCATCCCTGCCACCATCGTGCACCGGGGCGATGCCGATGCCGGCGGCGTCCTCATCAAGCTCTATCTCGGCAAGGAAGGGTGCCGGGTGCTGACTCAGGTGAGCGACGCCGAGGGAAAAATCGCCTGGATGGGGGCGCTCCAAGGCAAGACCGTGCCGGAAGCCGAGGCCGATGCCTATATCGCCCGCCAGAGATCCCGCGACAGCGACCTCTGGGTCGTCGAAATCGAGGACCGCCTCGGCCGCCATCCGTTCGAGGGCAAGATCATCTGAATGGGGGCCGCGTTGCTTAGCTGCGCACAGGCGTCAGCAGGTCGCGGAACTCGGTGAAGCGCTGGATCTTGGCGAGGAGATAGTCGCCGTAGCGGATGGGTGCGGCGGCGAGCTCCGCATCGGCGGCCAAGCCCGGGATCGGGCGGATAATCGCATCAAGTGCGGGCTCGAAGAAGAAGGGGATGGAAAAGCGCGGGATCCTGCTGCCGAGATCGTCGCCGAGCACCCGGTGCTGGGTGGCGAGGAAGGCCCCGCCGGTCCAGCGCTGCATGAGATCGCCGAGATTGACCACCAGCGCATGCTCCCTCGGCGGTACGTCGATCCAATGCCCGGCGGTGTTGCGCACCTGCAGCCCGCCGACGCGGTCCTGGTAGAGGAGGGTGAGGCAACCGGAATCCGTATGCGCGGCGGTCATGATCGTGCGTTTGAGGCCGTGATGGACGCAAAGCGTCGCCTCTTCGACGCCAGCGACGGATTCCGGCGTTCTGGGCGGGTAGTGCAGCAGGCGAAGGGTCGATGCACCTTGGCCGAACGCCGCATCGAACCAGGCCTCCTCCAGGCCGAGATGGCGGGCGATCGCGTGCAGCAGCAGAAAGCCCAGATCCTCCATCTCGGCGGCATAGGCGCACATGGCCGCACGCCATCCCGGAAGCGAGGTTTCCTCGGGCCAGACATTGGGCTCGTTCAGAATGTCGTCCTTCGCTGCGGCGGATGGACGGTCGCGCTCGACTCCGAGATCGATGCCTTCCTTGTAGGAGGGCATCCGGTCGAGGGGATGGTAGTAGCCGCGATAGACGTTGCGGTTCGCCGGCTCATAGCGCCGCCGTGCCAGACGTCGCTTTGCTTCTGCTGCGAGGTCGAAGAACCGGAGCAGACGCTGCTGCCGGCGCGCGAGGGCACCGGGCTCGGCGGAATGGCCGGTGATGAGGAAGAAGCCGACATCGCGACACGCAGCTCCGAGTGCTGCATCGACGGCGGCTCTTGCCGCCGCACTGCGCCCGCGCAACGGCGCCACGTCGATAATGGGAATCGAATCAAAGCCGATTCTGCGATTCTGGCCGGTCATTCCATTTTCCATCCACGCGCTCGCTGCATCGTGCGGTTGCCGATCGCCAGTGCCTATCGCCGGTCGGAAGCCATGCAAGAGTCAAGCATCACCTGGACTTACAGGCAGTCCGGGAAAAGTATCCACAGGTCAAAAATATTTGCCGCAATTTCGAGGAAAATTCCGCTTAACATCACTTTTTATGCTAGCGATAATTGTGGCTCTGTCGCAGTCGGCAGCGAGACAGGAGGTGATCGATCCATGTTTGAACGCATCGAGGTCCGTGTCGGCCAAGTCTACCAGGAAGCGGATCGCCTCAAGGGCAAATGGCAGGTCGAAGCCTTCGTTCGCGTCCCCGGCATCGGCCCCCATGTCCGCCTTACCAGCCTCGACGATCGCTCGACGAAGCGCACCTTGGCCGCGAGCGCCGTCGGCGATCCCAGACGCTTTCATCCCATCGGCGATGCCGAGCCGGCGTGGACGCCGGGCATCAGCGGGCCGGGCGAGCTCATCGCCAAAGCGCAGGCTTAGCCGCCACGACCTGTCGAGCCGGCGCAAAGGCCGCCGGCTCGCGACCTCGTCCGCCGCCTTGTTGCCGGCGATGACGCGCACTCCGTCTCGAACCTGCGCCGGTCCCATACGGGCACCGGCCCGAAAAACGAGTTGGGGTGCTGGCGAAGGGCTTTAAAAGAAAGACGTGCAAATCCCGAGCAGAAGCCGCTTTCGTAGCAGTGTGCTAGCGAAGGGCGGCCGACTTTCCAAGCGACCCCAAGGGTTTGCGCGGGCAGGCAGGGGTGTGGCCCGCGTCGGAGCCGACGCCGATTTGCTGCGTCGTGGGCGCTGTTCTAGTCTGTACGTTCGACAAATCTGATCGGACTAGAACCGGCGCCCGCGGGACGCGGCGACCGGCGTCAATAGTCCGCCAAGGTGAGGCAATGCCCAGTACATGGTTGGATGCCGGCAGGTTGCCACGCCTGCCTCGCCGGCAATTCATCAAGGGAGTCTTAGGCGGAGTCCTAGCGACCGCGGCCACTGCCGGCGCGCCTGCGCGTGCTTCGGAGAACGTCAGTTTCGGCCTCACTCCGGTCTTCCTCGACAATGATATCGAGCTGCTCGCGAAGCTGCAGGCGTATCTCGCACGCAAGCTCGAGCGACCGGTGACCCTGGTGAAGCGGCGGACATACCAGGAGATCACCGCGATGCTGTTGTCGGGACAGCTCAATGCGGCGTGGATCTGCGACGATCCGTATGTCCAGTACCAGGACCAGCTAGCGTTGCTCGCCGTACCAGTCTACCGGGGTCATCCGCTGTATCAAACCTATGTGACGGTGAGCGAGCGTAGCCGTGCGCGGACCTTTGACGAGATTCGCGGCACGGTCCACGCATTCTCCGATCCCGACAGCACGTCAGGCTACCTGATCACTCGCTGGCTCCTGGCACTTCGTCAGACCACGCCGGCGGATTTCTTCCATAGCTTCTTCTTCACCTATGGCCACCGCAATGTGATCCGCGCCGTCCGAGCGGGCCTGGCGGAGAGCGGCAGCATTGATGGCTATGTGTGGGATGTCATGCAGGAGAGGGAGCCCGACCTGGTTAGGAACACACGGATCGTCTATCGCTCTGAATGGCTTGGCTTTCCTCCCATCGTCGCCTTGCAGGCGATGCGGGACGCCCCGGTCGTCAAGGCAATCGAGGCGGCGCTTCTTGGCATGCATTTGGACGAGCTCGGCCGCGAGATTCTGTCGATCCTAGCGCTGGACAAATTCGGACCGGGGACGCCCGACATGTATGAGAGCACCATGGAGAAATGGCTCTTGGTGAAAGCGCAGGTGTGATGCTACGCCTCCTGAGCGTCACGAGCTGGCCTCTTGCGCTCAAGGTTCCGCTCCTTGTTGCCGCGCTGATGGTGGCGATTGCCGTAACCATCTCGCAAGTCGTGCTCTCGCGCCTCGTCAAGGATCAGGAAAGCAATCTCGCCCTTCTGACGGGAGCCTATCTCGACGGGCTCTCGGCGGCCGTGCTGCCCGCTGTGATCCGCGGCGACGTTTGGGAGGCATTTGACTCTCTCGACCGAGCGCGTGGCCAGTATGCGGGTGTCGAAGCGCGCTACGCTATTGTGGAACTGCCAAACGGCGCAGTGCTCGCCGCCTCCGATCCAGTTCGCTTTCCCACGCAGAGTGCAGTGCCGGACGAGCTGCGCAAGCGGTTCGGTGCGGATGACGGTCTCGTCATCGATGATGCGTCTGGGCTGGCATGGCTCGCGCGAACGCTACGGACGAAGGGATTTGCCGTCGGCCGGTTGCTGGCGGAAATCGACATTGTCGATCTACTGCGCGTGCGGCACCAGGTCCTGGCAACTCTGATCCTCGTGAACGGTGGATTGACGCTTGCCTTCGCTATCGGCGGCTATCTCATGCTGAAACGCATGCTTCAGCCCCTGGGTGTGCTGGCTCGCTATGTCGAAAGCATCCGGGAGGGCCGCATTGAGTCGATCCCCGAGCGCCATCGCCGACGCTTCAAAAGTGAGTTCGGCCAGCTCTTCGACCGGTTCAATGCAATGGCCCGCGCGGTCAGCGAGCGCGAGACGCTGGCCTCGCATCTGGCCGAGCAGGAGAAGTACGCCATGCTTGGAAGGCTCGCCTCCGGCATGGCGCACGAGGTCAACAATCCGCTCGGGGGCATGTTGAACGCGATCGACACCATCCAGGCGCATGGCGACGACCCTGAGGTGCTCCGGAAGTCCCTGGAATTCCTGAAACGCGGACTTGCCGGTATCCGCAATGTCGCGCGCGCGACCCTCGTCACCTACAAGGGCGGGGCTGACGCCGCTCTCCTCACGCCGGGCGACCTCGACGATCTGCCGTTCCTGGTGCAGCACGAGACAGGCGTCCGCCAGCTCCGCCTTGAATGGCGAAACCGGATCGAGGAGCCGCTCGCAATCGACGGTCCGGCGGTGCGACAGATCACGCTCAATCTCCTTCTCAACGCGTGCGGCGCTTCGCCGGCGGGGGGATGCGTCACGGTCGACGCCTTATCTTCCGGCGGCGCGTTGCGGATTGTCGTTTCGGATGAAGGGCCGGGCCTACCCAGTGACATGGCCGCGCTCCTCGACCAGGCCGACGAGGTGCCGCCTCCGCGCGCGAGCAAGGGCCTGGGGCTCTGGACGACCGGGCACTTGGTCCGTCGGCTCAAAGGCAGCGTCGCGGTCGAGCGTCCGACCGGCGGCACGCGCGTACTCGTAACTCTGCCGGTCGTGGTGGGTAAGGAGACGCTCCATGCCGCGTGAGAAGGGCCAAATCGGAGTCATCGAGGATGATCCGGTGATTGGAGGAACGCTCGTACATCGGCTTGAGCTCGAGGGCTATGCGCCATATTGGTGGCGGACCGGAGCACAGGCGGTTGATGGTTTGCGAACAGCGCGTCCGGATCTCATCGTTTGCGACATCCGGCTCCCCGACATGAGTGGAGAGGATGTATTTCTAAAGGTGTTGCCTTTGCTCGGAGGCACACCCTTCCTCTTCGTGACGGCTTTCGGCCAGATCGAGCAGGCGGTCCGGCTCACGAAAGCAGGGGCGGTCGATTACATTGCGAAGCCCTACGCGCTACTGGACTTGCTTCAACGCATTCCGCGGCTGATCGCCCAGCGCCCCGGATCCGAGGGCGTGCTCGGAACGTCCGAGGCGATGCGCCGCGTCGAGGCGCTGCTGATGCGGGTTGCCGATGTCGACAGCTCGCTCCTCTTCATCGGCGAGAGCGGGGTCGGCAAGGAGGTCGCAGCGCGCTTCATACATCGCCTCTCCACGCGTGCTGGGGCACCGTTCATGGCGGTGAACTGCGCGGCAGTCCCGAGCGAGCTCATCGAAAGCGAGCTCTTCGGCCATGAGCGAGGCGCTTTCACCGGCGCTCAGACGAGGCACCATGGATATGTCGAGCGTGCAAGGGAAGGAACGCTGTTCCTGGACGAGGTTAGCGAACTCGCGATTCCGGTTCAGGCAAAGCTCCTCCGTCTCCTTCAGGAGCGCGCCTTTACCCGCGTCGGCGGCGAAGCGGCGATCAAGGCCAATGCTAGGATCATGTGCGCGAGCAACTCCGACCTAGAGCGTGCTGTTGCAGATGGCCGGTTCCGGCGCGACCTCTATTACCGGATAAACGTGATCTCGGTGGCGATTCCGCCGTTGCGCGAGCGGTCCGATGACGTTCTTCCGCTCGCGCGGTTCTTCTTGCGAGAGTTTGCAGAGTCGTTTAACCGCGAAATTCATGGCTTCACCCCTGAGGCCGAGCAAGCGCTACTGGCGCACGACTGGCCTGGAAACGTTCGCGAACTGCGAAACCGGGTCGAGCGAGCGGTGGCGCTTGCGCCTGCGCCATGGATCGGCGCCGGCGCGCTATTCCCTGAGGCGCACGAACAAGCCGAGTCCGATGGTCTCTTGCCAAGCCTAGCCGAGATCCGAGATCGCGCCGAGCGCCAGCACATCCGTGCCGCACTCTCCAGAACCTCTGGCCGTGTCGAGGATGCGGCTAAGCTGCTCGGCATATCCCGTTCCACACTCTTCGAAAAAATGCGCAAGCTCGACATTCGGTCAGGCGCGAACGCCTCCAGTCATTGAGCAGCGCATGGCCCCGACGATTCCGCGAAGATAGCGCTCTGACGCACCCTCCCGTCTTCAGGCCAGCTCGCCCAACCAGTCCCCCGACGACGGCGACCCGCCGGTAGCGGTGACCGACAAGATTTGTCGCCCTACTGAAGGGCTTCGATCTGCGCTGCGGGCTTGGTGGCCGCTCCGAGGAACCGGACTGTGATTGGCCCCAAAGTCCAGAAGTTCGGACGGGGCAGAGTTACAAGCTCTTCAAAATAAAGCGTTTACCCGTTGTTTTGGCATGGCATGGCCATTGCTGCTGCGTGGCCAAGAGAAACCTTGGGGAGGACAGTTCCGATGAAGACGTGCAGCAAGATGGCCAATATCGGCCGTCGGCAATTCCTTGGAGGAGGTGCCACGGCCGCGATTGCGACAGCAGCGGGAAGCGCGTTTTCGACGGGAGAGGCCCAAGCGACACCGGCTCTGGCGCGGGTCGACTATCCAAGTCAAAAGCTCGCCAATCTCCGGGACCTCAAGGTCGACCAGCCAACCCAGATCACCTACCCCGACAAAGATTCCCCGGGCGTCCTGCTCAAGCTCGGGCGGACCGTCGAGGGCGGCATCGGCCCGGATCGCGACATCGTGGCGTTCTCGACTCTGTGCCCGCACAAGGGTTTCCCCCTCAACTACAGCGCAGCGGACAAGTCGTTGAACTGCCCAGGCCACTACTCGCGCTTTGACTGCGAGAAGGGGGGTCAGGAGATCTTCGGCCACGCAACGCAGAACCTCGCGCAGTTCCGGCTGCGCGTCGACTCCATGGGCGACATCTTCGCCGAGGCGGTCGACGAGATGATCTATGGCCGCTACAGCAACATCCTTTCTGCAGCGAGGGGCTAGCCATGACCTACAAGCGCAACGTCGATCGGCTCCCGATCCCTCCCCGGGATGCCAATGTCCAGAACGTCGTCTGCCACTACTGCATCGTCGGGTGCGGGTACAAGGCGATCTCCTGGGACGTGAACAAGCAAGGTGGCACGAAACCCAATCAGAATTTCTTCAAGCAGGACCTCTCCAAGCAGCAAAGCGCCGAGTCCACCGCCTGGTACTCGCCTGCGATGTACAACATCGTGAAGCAGGACGGACGCGACGTTCATCTCATCTTGATGCCTGACCATGCCTGCGAAGTGAACTCCGGCCTGGGCTCGATCCGAGGTGCGCGCCAGGGCGAGAATTCCTATTCGCAGGTGACCGGAACCCAGTCGCAGCGCCTGACCGATCCCCTGGTCTATCGCTACTCGGGCATGTATCCGACCTCCTGGGATGACGCGCTTTCGCTCGTCGCCGAAGTGACCAGGCGCGTCGTGGAAGAGCAGGGTGAGGACGGGCTCATCGTCTCGGCCTTCGATCACGGCGGCGCCGGCGGCGGGTATGAGAACACCTGGGCGACCGGGAAGCTCTATTTCGAGAGCATGAAGATCAAGAACATCCGCATCCACAACCGACCTGCCTACAACTCGGAGGTTCATGGTACCCGCGATATGGGCGTGGGCGAGCTCAACAACTGCTACGAGGACGCAGAGCTCTCCGACACCATCGTGGCGGTCGGCACTAATGCACTCGAAACCCAGACCAACTATTTCCTGAACCACTGGGTCCCAAATCTCCGTGGGACCTCGATGCAGAAGAAGCAGCAGCAGCTCGCGGGCGAGCCTCATGCGCCGGCGCGCGTGATCATCGTCGACCCACGCAGGACGACCACAGTCAATGCCTGCGAGGTCGAGGCAGGCAAGGACAAGGTCCTGCATCTCGCCATCGAGCCCGGGACCGACCTCATTCTCTTCAATGCCATCATGACCGAAATCGCGGCGAAGGGCTGGGTCGACAAGACGTTCATCCAGGCATCGACTTCGGACTATGACGCCATGGTCGCCGCGAACAACGTCAGCCTCGCGGATGCGGCCAAGCTGACTGGTCTCTCGACCGATCAGATCAGCAAGGCGGCGGCCTGGATCGCAGAGCCGAAAGAAGGCAAGCGCCGGCGGACCATGTTCGCCTATGAGAAGGGACTGATCTGGGGCAACGACAACTACCGCACCAACCAGGCCCTGGTGAACATCGCGCTTGCCACCGGCAACATTGGCCGGCCAGGTGGTGGCTGCGTGCGCATGGGTGGCCACCAGGAAGGCTATGTGCGCCCGTCGGATGCGCATGTCGGCCGCCCCGCCGCCTACGTCGACCAGCTTCTGATCGGCGGCAAGGGCGGGGTCCACCACATCTGGGCCTGCGACCACTACAAGACGACGCTGAACGCGCTCGAGTTCAAGCGCATCTACAAGAAGCGCACGGCCATGGTCAAAGCAGCCATGGCAAGCGTGCCCTATGGTGATCGCGCCGCCCTGGTGAACGCCATCACAGCCGCGATTAGCCAGGGTGGCCTCTTCAGCGTCAATGTGGACCTCATCCCGAGCAAGATTGGCGAAGACGCCCATGTGGTCCTTCCTGCGGCGACGTCGGGCGAGATGAACCTGACCTCCATGAATGGCGAGCGACGGATGCGTCTGACTGAGCGGTACATGGATCCGCCGGGTAATGCCAAGCCCGATTGCCTCATCGTCGCCGGCCTCGCGCAGGCGCTCGAGAAGTCCTGGCGGGCGGCCGGCAAAGGTGCTGTCGCCGACAAGTTCAAGGGCTACGACTGGAAGACCGAAGAAGACGCGTTCATGGACGGCTACAACAAGAACGCGACCGGCGGCAAGTTCGTGACCTACCAGCGCCTGCGGGTCATGGGCACGAACGGATTCCAGGAGCCTGCCGTCGATTTCAAGGATGGCAAGATCATCGGTACCAAGCGCCTCTTCACCGATGGCAAGTTCGGCACGAAGGACGGCAAGGCGAAGTTCATGCCGACCCAGTGGCGCGGGCTGCAGGCCGAGGGTAAGCAGGCGGAGAAGGAGAAGTTCGCCTTCCTGATCAACAACGGCAGGGCCAACCATGTGTGGCAGTCGGTCTATCTAGACCAGAACAACGATTTCGTCATGGGACGCTGGCCGCTGCCGTTCATCGAGATGAACCCGCAGGACATGCAGGACCTCGGGATCAAGCCGGGCGATCTGGTCGAAGTCTACAACGACAACGGCTCGACCCAGGCGATGGCCCAGCCGACGCCGACGGCCAAGCGCAAGCAAACCTTCATGCTGTTCGCCTATCCAACCGGCCCGCAGGGCAACGTAATCTCGAAGGGGGTCAACGAGTTCATCATCCCCAACTACAAGCAGACCTGGGCCAACATCCGGAAGATCGCGGATGCGCCCGAAGTGACGCGACGGCTGAGCTTCAAGTCGCAGGAATATACGACCTGACGAGCTTGCAACCTGCGTCTCCCTAGCCTAGCGGGGTGCCACTGGCACCCCGCTTCTTGCCAGCGCTCCACCACATGATCCGATTTGCTTCTGGTCTATTAGGACTTGTCCTCTTGCCATTGTTTGCATGTGACGCGGTTGCCGCTGACGCCGCGGAGGGCCGAAGGGTGTTCCAACAGTGCGCCGTCTGCCATAGCCTCAAGCCCGGCGAGAATAAGCTCGGACCCAGCCTCTCCGGCGTCATCGGCCGCAACGCGGCTTCCGTTCCCGGATTCAACTACTCGTCAGCCATGATGAGCAGCGGGCTCACCTGGGACGACGCCACACTGCATCGCTATCTCGCCAACCCCAAAGCGGTTGTTCCCGGTACTAAGATGGCATTTGCCGGCGTTCCCGACGCGAAGAGGGTCGACAACCTGATCGCCTATCTCAAGCAGGCAACGCCATGATCGATCCGTTTGGGCGGGCAATAACCTACCTGCGGATCTCCGTCACGGACCGATGCGACTTTCGCTGTGTCTACTGCATGGCCGAGGACATGACCTTTCTGCCGAAGGCCGAGGTCCTGACGATCGAGGAGCTCGACCGGCTGGCCAGCGCTTTCGTCCGCCTCGGCGTCCGCAAGCTGCGTCTCACGGGCGGAGAACCATTGGTGAGACGCAACATCATGACGCTGTTCCGTTCCTTGGGTCGCCATCTGGAGAGCGGCGATCTCGACGAGCTCACCCTTACGACCAACGGCAGCCAGCTCGTTCGCTACGCGGCCGACCTATATGAGGTGGGTGTCAGACGCGTCAACGTGTCCGTCGACACGCTCGACCCGGCGAAATTCACCGAAATCACCCGCTGGGGCAAGCTCGACCAGGTGCTGGACGGGATCAGGGCGGCGAAGGCGGCCGGGCTCGCAGTCAAGGTGAATGCGGTAGCACTGCGCGGCGTCAATGACGAGGAGCTCTCCTCGATGCTCGCCTGGTGCGGAAGCGAGGGCCACGACATGACCATCATCGAGGTCATGCCCATGGGCGAGGTCGGCGGCGATGAGCGCCTCGAGCAGTACCTGCCGCTGTCGATG